>CAZUSL010000034.1:0-12397 GCA_964622925.1 uncultured Pseudohongiella sp.
GGCAACGCGCAGCCTGCGGGAATTGATCGTTAAGTTGAAAGCCGAAGGGCGCTGCGTGCTGTTTTCGAGCCATGTCATGCAGGAAGTCGCCGCCCTGTGCGACGACATCTGCATCATCGCCAACGGAAAAATCGCGATTCATGACTCGGTCGATGGAATTCGCGAACGCACCGGCCGCGAAGATCTCGAAGAAGCTTTCGTCACGGCAATCGCGATGGTGGAGGACGAATGATGCGCTCGATCTTCGTCGTTTTTATGAAGGAAATCGTCGACAACCTGCGCGACCGCCGTTCGTTGCTGACGACGCTGCTCGGAGCGCCCATTGGATTGCCGGTATTTCTGGTGTTCCTCATGAGCTTCCAGATCGAACGCAATATCGACTCGGCAGAGGAATTGATCGAACTGCCCGTCATCGGTGCCGACTACGCGCCGAATCTGATGCGCTATCTGGAGAGCCGCAGTATCGACGTCGTGCAGGGCCCGGCCGACGGCGCTGCGGCCGCAGAAGCAGTCCAGGCGGGCGAGCGGAATGTGGTGTTGCTGATCCCGGAAAATTTCGGCAAAGAACTCGCCGAGACGATTCCGGCGACCGTCGAACTCTATCTCGACCAGGCCAATACTTCGGGTAACGCCGATATCGGCCGCGTGCGCGACGCACTATTCGGTTACAACCAGACCCTTGCCGGCATTCGGCTTTCCGCACGGGGCGTCAACCCGGCGCTGCTGCGACCGCTCAATATCGACCATATCGACGTTTCGACACCGAGCGGACGCGCCGCGGTCGTGCTGGGCATGTTGAGCTATTTTTTCCTCTTCGCCCTGCTCATGGGCGGTATGTATCTCGCGATCGACGCCACCGCCGGGGAACGCGAGCGCGGATCTCTCGAACCCTTGTTGTCGCTGCCGGTGACGAGAGCGCATCTGATCGTCGGCAAGATTGCCGCGACTTTCGTGTTCATGTCGATCGCCCTGGCGGTGTGCCTGTTGTCGTTCTTCGCATCGCTGCGGTTCATGCCGCTTGAGCAACTCGGCATGACGCCGAATTTCTCGTTGTCGGTTGTTATCGCCGCCTTCCTGCTGCTTTGCCCTGTGACGCTGACGGGCGCTTCCCTGATGACGCTGTTCGCTTCGTTCACCAAAAGCTACAAGGAAGCGCAGACCTGGTTGGGCATCGGGATACTGATCCCGACAATGCCGATACTGATCGTCAGCTTTCTCTCGCTGCAGCCGCGCTTCGAATTCATGCTCATCCCGGCCTTGAGCCAGCATCTGATACTCGTCGACATGATAAGCAACGAGCCGGTAAACGGCTTGCATGTTGCCGTTTCGGTCCTGAGCACGCTCGCGGTCGGAGCGATATTTACCTGGGTCTGCGTGCGCCTCTACCACCGCGAAGCGCTATTGGGCTAGTCCTGGTAGTCATCCGGCGGCGGGCAGGCGCAGAACAGGTTGCGGTCGCCGAAGGCGTTGTCGACGCGATTGACGCAGGGCCAGAACTTGTCGACGGTGTCCTGGCCGGCCGGAAACGCCGCCTGGCGCTTGCCGTAGGGCCGCTGCCATTCTTCTTCGAGCAGGTCTTCGAGCGTATGCGGCGCGTTTTTCAGCGGATTGTCTTCGCGGCTGAAAACGCCCGCTTCGATGGCTGCGATTTCCTCGCGAATGTGGATCATGGCGTCGATGAAACGGTCGAGTTCGGCCCGGGACTCGCTCTCCGTCGGCTCGATCATCAACGTCCCCGGCACGGGGAACGACATGGTCGGGGCATGGAATCCGAAATCCATCAGCCGCTTGGCGATGTCCTCGTCGGTGACGCCGGTGGATTGCTTGAGCGGGCGCAGGTCGATGATGCATTCGTGCGCCACCATGCCGTTCTGGCCCGTATAGAGCACCGGAAAATGCGCGCTCAGCTTTTGCGCCATGTAATTGGCGTTGAGGATCGCAACGACGGTCGCCTTGCGCAATCCTTCGGCGCCCATCATGGTGATGTACATCCAGGTAATCGGCAGAATGCCGGCGCTGCCCCAGGGAGCCGCGGACACCGCGGTGTTCCCGGCATCCGGCCCTTCCAGCCGCACCAGGCTGTGATTGGCGAGATGCGGGGCCAGATGCGCTTTCACGCCGATGGGCCCCATGCCGGGACCGCCGCCGCCATGTGGGATGCAAAAGGTCTTGTGCAAATTGACGTGGGCGACATCGGCGCCGATCAGCGCCGGATTCGTCAATCCGACCTGGGCGTTCAGATTGGCGCCGTCCATATACACCTGCCCGCCCGCGTCGTGAACGATTTCGCAAATCTCCATCACCGCCTGCTCGTAGACGCCATGAGTGGAAGGATAGGTGATCATCAGCGCGGCGACCTGGCCGCGATGCTGTTCGACTTTCGCTCGCAGGTCGCCGACATCGATGTTGCCGGAATCGTCGCAGCGCACGAGCACGACTTTCATGCCGATCATGATCGCGCTCGCCGGATTGGTGCCATGCGCCGATGTCGGGATCAGGCAGACGTCGCGGTGACCTTCGCCCCTGGCCGCGAGATACTTGCGGATCGCGAGCAGGCCGGCGTATTCGCCTTGTGCGCCGGAATTGGGCTGCATGCTGATCGCGTCGTAGCCGGTGATCTCGGCGAGCATGTCTTCCAGTTCGCCGATCATGCGCAAGTAACCCGCCATCTGTTCTTGCGGCGCGAAAGGATGCGGTTGCGCGAACTCGGGCCAGGAGATCGGCATGAGTTCCGCAGCGGCATTCAGCTTCATGGTGCAGGAACCGAGGGGGATCATAGCGTGCGTCAATGAGATGTCGCGATTTTCCAGCCGCTTCAGATAGCGCATCATCTCGGTTTCGGAATGGTAGCGGTTGAAATTCGGATGTTGCAGGAAATCCGATTCCCGGCGTAACTCCGCCGGTATCGGCGATGCACCCGCGGCAAGTATTTCGTCGGCCGCGGCGACCGACAATTCCGCCGCCGCCTCGCCGAGGAAAACCTGCCAGAGCAATTCGACATCCGCAGGAGTCGTACACTCGTCGAGGCTGACGCCGACCACGCCGGCGGCCTCGTCAAACCGCAGATTGACCCGCTGCTCGGCAGCGCGGCGTGCGATGACGGAGAATTGCGCCTCGTTCACGGACACGCTCAAGGTATCGAAGAAACCGCCGGCCGGCGCGTCCACGCCCGCCTGCCGCAGACCCGCGGCGAGAATCGCGCCCAGGCGATTGATTCGGGCTGCAATGCGGACGAGGCCTTGCGGCCCGTGGTACATGGCGTACAACGCGGCGATATTGGCGAGCAGCACCTGGGCAGTGCAGATATTGCTGTTGGCCTTTTCGCGGCGGATATGCTGTTCCCGGGTCTGCAGGGCCATGCGCATGGCCATGCGCCCGCGCGCGTCTTTCGACACGCCGATGATGCGGCCCGGCACGGCGCGCCTGAATTCGTCCCGCGTCGCGAAGTAAGCGGCATGAGGGCCGCCGTATCCCATCGGAACGCCGAATCGCTGACTCGAGCCGGTCACCACGTCAGCGCCCATTTCGCCTGGCGGTTTGAGCAATACCAGGCTCAACAGGTCCGCCGCCACGACCGCTTTCGCGCCTTGCGCATGCAGGCGGCTGATCGCGCCGCTCAGATCCCGCACCGCGCCTGACATGCCGGGATATTGCAGCACCCCGCCGAACAACCCCTCTTCCGGCAATTCGTCCGGGTCGCCGATGATGAGATTGAAGCCGAAGCATTCCGCCCGCGTACGCAGCACGTCGATGGTCTGGGGGAAACAGTCCCGGTCGACGAAGAAATCATCGGCCTCGCGATTGCGGCAGACTCTTTTCGCCAGCGCCATGGCTTCCGCCACGGCCGTGGCCTCGTCGAGCAGGGAGGCGTTTGCGAGCGGCATGCCGGTCAGGTCCATGGTCAGATGCTGGAAAGCCAGCAGGCATTCGAGCCGGCCTTGGGAAATTTCCGGCTGGTATGGGGTATAGGCGGTGTACCAGCCGGGATTTTCCAGCACGTTGCGCTGGATGACCGCCGGCAGATGGGTGTCGTAATAGCCCATGCCGATGAAGGAACGGGCGGGCCGGTTCTGCGCGGCGATGGCTTTCAGCCTGCCCAGGGCTTCGCTTTCGGGAACAGGAGGAGCGAGCGCAAGCGCCTTGCCGCCGGCGATGGCGGCGGGCACCGTCCGGCGCACGAGGTCTTCGAGGGATTCAAGATCCAGCACGGCGAGCATGTCCCGGATTTCGCCTTCGTCCGGACCGATGTGCCGATCGACAAATTCGTTGCGATAGAGCAGCGAATCGAGTGAGGCGCTACTCATCCGAGCAATGTTCCGCGTAGGCCTCCGCGTTGAGCAACTCGTCGAGGTCCCTTTCGTCATTGATGGTCATCCTGTAGATCCAGCCGTCGTCGTAAGGCGCCGTATTCACCAGTTGCGGATTGTCGATCAAGGCCTCATTGACTTCGGAGATCTCGCCGCTGACCGGACTGTAGATATCGGATGCGGCTTTCACGGATTCGACTACCGCCACTTCGGCGCGGGCTCCGATCTCCGTGCCCGGCTCCGGCAATTCGACGAAAACGATATCCCCCAGCGCCTCTTGCGCGTGGTCGCTTATGCCGACCGTGGCGACTCCGTTTTCGTTGACCTTGATCCACTCATGGGTAGAGGCATAGTAAAAATCATCTGGAATGTTGGACACCGGCGCCCCCTCTTGCCGTCGCGTTGGTAATCGACGGATTGCCGCGGCGGAGTTATTCGAAAATTCTCTTGCCGAATCTGACAAATCCGGGTTTAACGATCTTCAGCGGGGCCATGGCGCCGCGCAAGTCGACCTGGCAGCTCTCGCTGCCCCACGGAATTCTAGCCAAAGCGATGGACTGCTTCAATGTAGGCGAAAAGCTGCCGCTGGTGATGACGCCTTCGCCCTTGTCGGTGAGGACCGCCTGGCCGCTGCGCAATACCCCCCGCGCTTCGAGCACCAGCCCCGCGAGTACGGGAAGTTCCCCTTCCTGCTGCATTTGCCTGTGCTGGAGCACCGCCTCCCGGCCGATGAAATCCCGCTCTTCGTCGCGCAGGTTCACAGTCCAGCCGAGGTTCGCAGAAAACGGCGAAGTGTTCTCGTCCATGTCCTGCCCATAGAGGTTCATGCCCGCTTCCAGGCGCAAGGTGTCCCTGGCGCCGAGGCCCGCCGGTTTGACCCCGGCCGCGAGCAAGGCGTCCCATAGCGGCCCGGCCCGTTCCGCGGGCAGGATCACTTCCAGGCCCAGTTCTCCGGTATAGCCTGTCCGCGCCACGAGCCAGCCGCCTTGTTCGAACGATTCGAAGTTTCCCAGCTGCCGTACCGGCGGGGTGGAATCCGCCCCAAGCGCTTCGTGCGCCAGCGCGATCGAATTCGGGCCATGAACGGCCAGCATCGCCAGATTGGGCCGCTCCTCGACCTGGACCACGAAGCCATGACTGTTTTGCGCCAGCCAGATCAGCACCTTCCTTCGCGTCGCACAATTGGTAACCAGGCGATAACCGGCCTCGGTCCGATAGACGATCAGATCGTCGACCACGCCGCCGTCGTGGTTCAGCAGCAGGCTGTACAGCGCCTTGCCGGGCGCTTCGAGGCGCGCGACGTCGTTCGCGAGCAGATAGCGCAGCCAGTTTTCGGCATCGGCGCCGGCGACATCGGTCACGGTCATGTGCGAGACGTCGAATACGCCCGCGGCGCTGCGCACCTGGTTGTGCTCTTCGATCTGGGAACCGTAATGCAGCGGCATGTCCCAGCCGGAAAAATCGACGATCTTCGCTCCGGCGGCTGCATGACGGTCAAAAAGGCAAGTGCGGCTTCCCATCGTTTTGGCTCCCCCCGGCGCCAATCATCCCCGCGAGGGCGGAAATCCTAACACATCCGCGGGCCGGTACGCGGCTTCGAACCGTCGCCGTCTGGCGGGTTACGCAGTGCAGACCCAGACACAGTGGGCGTTTACCGAGTATATGGGGACGTTCGCCGAAAATTGCGACATTCGCCAGTGACGGTTGTACACTGGGCGGGGTTCCACTCGCAGGCGCCCGGAATGGACAAGCAGTCGCTGCTGAATGAACTGAAGATCGACCGGGAAAAGCCGGACGAGTCCGGTTTTCGGCCTTTGCGCTGGTTCGTTCCGATCGCCCTGCTGGCCGGCGCGGCATTCGTTTTCTGGCACTTCCGCCCCTTGCAGCAGGTCCAGGCGCTGACCGTCGATACGACTGTCGCCCAGGCGCCGCAACAACTCCTGGCCAGTACCGAAAGCGTGCTCGACGCGACGGGCTATGTCATCGCCCGGCGCATGGCGACGGTCAGTTCCAAGGTCACCGGCAAGGTCATGGAAGTACTGGTGGAAGAAGGCATGCGCGTCGAGGAAGGCCAGGTTCTGGCCAGGCTCGATGACAGCGTCAATCGCGCCCAACTGGATATGGAAGAGGCGCAGGTTGCATCGGCGCGGGCTTCGGTGGAAGAACTGGGAGTACAGATTCGCCAGGCCGAACTGAATCTCGGCCGCACCCGCGACCTGGCCGCGAACCAGCTTGCAAGCCAGGCCGAACTCGATCGCGACGAACTCAACCTGGAAGCCTTGCGCGCACGGCTGGAGAAGACCGAACGAGATATCGAGGTCGCCGAGCGGGCGTTGCAGATACAACGTCAGTTGCTCGAGGACATGCAGATTCGCGCGCCCTTCTCGGGCGTCGTCATCGCCAAGGCGGCGCAACCGGGCGAGATGATTTCGCCGGTAGCCGCCGGCGGTGGATTTACCGCAACCGGCATCTGCACCATCGTCGACATGGAATCGCTCGAAGTCGAAGTCGATGTCAACGAGGCCTATATCAATCGCGTTTACCCGGGTCAGAATGCGACGATTCTTCTCAACGCCTGGCCCGACGATCCCTACGAAGCGGAAGTGATAGCCATCATTCCGGCCGCCAATCGAAACCAGGCGACGGTCAGGGTGCGGATCGGCTTCATCGATCGCGATGAAAGAGTCATGCCGGAAATGGGCGTTCGGGTGGCGTTCATGGAAGACGCCGGCGCAGCCGTGCTGCCGGAAACGCAAAGCGAAGCACCGCCGGCCGGCGTACTGGTGCCCGACTCGGCGATCGTGCGCGAGGGCGGCCTGACCCACGTCTGGGTCGTGACCGACGGCCGCATCAACCGCCGCGAGGTCGAACTTGGCCGATCCGCCGGGGTCCAGGCGCTTGTCGTGGCGGGGCTTGAAGCCGGCGAGCGCATCGTCAACACCCGGGATCTCGAACTGCGGGCAAGACTGGAAGACGGCCTGACAGTACAGATTGCAGCCTCCGGTACGCGCAACCCGATCAACTGATCAGTTACAGGAAAACAGGAAGTGGGAATAGTCGAACTGCAACAGGTATCCAGGCATTTCACCAAGGGCAGGCAAACCGTCGAAGTTCTCGACAATATCGACCTGACTATCGAGGAAGGCGATTTCCTGGCCTTGATGGGGCCATCGGGCAGCGGCAAGACCACGCTGCTCAATCTCATCGGCGGACTCGATCAGCCCACTTCGGGCAGCGTCGAAGTCGCCGGCCAGCAGCTCGTGGGCCTTTCCAGCAGGAAACTGGCGCAATGGCGCTCGCGCAACATCGGTTTCATTTTCCAGTTCTATAACCTGCTGCCGATCCTGAGCGCGCGCCGCAACGTCGAACTGCCCCTGCTGCTGACCCGGCTGGGCGGAAGCCAGCGCAGGCGCAACGCCGACGTCGCCTTGACCATCGTCGGCCTGGCGGACCGGGCCCGCCACAAGCCGGGCGAACTCTCCGGCGGGCAACAGCAACGCGTCGCGATCGCCAGGGCGATCGTCGCCGACCCGCGCATCCTGGTTTGCGACGAGCCCACCGGCGATCTCGACCGCGAAACCGCCGACGAAATTCTCGATCTGCTCGAATTGCTCAATCGCGAACACGGCAAGACCATCATCATGGTCACCCACGACCCGAAAGCCGCGAGCCACGCGCGGCACACGCTTTACCTCGACAAGGGCAACCTGGTGCGGGAGGCGGCATGAAATCCTTTCCCCTGATCTGGAGCAATCTGTTCCGCCGCCGCGTGCGGACCTTTCTGACGCTGTTTTCCATCATCGCCGCCTTTCTCCTGTTCGGGCTGCTGCGTTCGATAGCCGGAGCGTTCGAAATGGGGGTCAATGTGGCGGGAGTCGACCGGCTGATGGTGTCGCCGAAATATTCGATGGTCGACGGACTTCCCATCAGCCACCTCGCGCAAATCGAGGCCGTTGAGGGAGTTGAAGAAGCAACCCATATGACCTGGTTTGGCGGCACCTACCAGAACCCGACCAATTTCTTCCCGAAGTTTCCGGTGCAGCCGCGGGTTTATTTCGACCTTTACTCCGAATACATCATCGACCCGCTGCAACTCGACGCCTTCGAACGCATCCGCACGGCCGCGGTGGCGCCGGCCGATCTGGCGGAGGATTTCGGCTGGCGGATCGGCGACCGCATACCGATAGAGGGGGATATATGGCTGCGCGGAGACGGCAGCGACTTGTGGGAATTCGAACTGGTCGGCACCTACACGGTCAGGGACGATGAGTCGACTTTCGCCTCGTTTCTGTTCAACTACGATTATTTCGACGAAGCGAGAATACCGGAAACCCAGGGCATCGTGAGCAACTTCGTCGTGCGTGTAACCGACCCGGACCAGGCCGGGGAAATTTCGGCGCGGATCGATGCGCAATTCGAAAACTCCATCAACCCGACCCGCACCGCCACCGAAGAAGAGTCCAACCGCCAGTTCGCCGCCCAGGTGGGCGACATCGGACTGATCATGAACAGTATCCTGAGCGCGGTGTTTTTCACGATCTTGCTGCTGACGGCCAACACCATGACCCAGGCCCTGCGCGAGCGCATACCGGAATTGGCCGTGCTGAAGACGCTTGGCTTTACCGACCGCCGCGTGGCCTTGCTCGTTCTGCTCGAGTCGGTATTGCTTTGCGGCCTGGGCGGAGCCGTCGGCATCGCGTTGTCCGGCTTCGCGCTGCAGGCGCTGGGCCCTGAACTGGAGGGATTCCTGGGGCAGATCGAAATGACGGCCGCCACCACCTTGAGCGGAGTGGGCATCGCCTTGCTGTTGGGAATAGTCGTGGGCCTCAATCCGGCGCTGAGCGCCAGACGCTTGCAGGTGGTCGAGGCATTGCGCAAATAAGATGACCGCAGGGAGCTGAACAATGTTGGCGCAGATCTTCCAGATTTCTCTTCTGAACCTGCGCAACCTGCCGCAACGGCTGGGCAGTTCGTCGGTGATCGTGGTGGGCATAGGAGGCGTCGTGGCGGTGCTGGTGGCGATCCTGGCGATGGCCGCGGGGTTCTCGGCGACCTTGAACCGGTCCGGCGCGCCGGATCGCGCAATCGTGCTCCGGGGAGGCAGTTCGTCCGCCGAATTAAGCAGCACAATCGACAACCGGTCGCGGCAATTCGTGGGTACGCTCGACGGCGTTCGGCTGTCAAGCAGCGAGTTGTACACCGTGGCGGATATCCCCAAACGCGCGACCCTGCTTCCGTCCAACGTCGTGATCCGCGGCGTGGAGCAATCAGCCTTCGAAATCCGGCCGGAAGTACGGATCATCGAAGGACGCAACTTCAGTCCCGGACGCAATGAACTGATCGCGGGCCGCGCCGCCAGCGAACAGTTTGTCGGCATCGACCTTGGCGCGTCGGTCGAATTGCGGCAATCCGAATGGGAAGTCGTGGGAATTTTCGAAGCCGCTGGTTCCGCTTACGAATCCGAATTGTGGACCGACCTTGCGATAGCGCAGTCGGCATTCAGGCGCTTCAGCCTGATCAGTTCGATGCGCTTGCAGCTCGAACAGCCCGGCATGACCGACCCGCTGCAGGAAGCGTTCGACAATAATCCTTCGATCGATCTGGCGGTAACGTCCGAAGAGGAGTTTTTCCGCAGCCAATCGCAATTCCTGACGACGCTGATTACGGGTTTCGGCTACGGCGTTGCGCTGATCATGGCGGTCGGCGCCATGTTCGCCGCGCTCAACACGATGTACGCGGCGGTCTCGACGCGCACGGTCGAAATCGCGACCTTGCGCGCCCTGGGCTTCGGCGCCACGCCGGTCGTGATCTCGGTGCTGGCGGAAGCGGTGGCCCTCGCCCTGATCGGCGGCCTGCTCGGCGCCGCCGTGGCGTGGTTCGGATTCAACGGCTACACCGTCTCGACGCTAAACCAGGGCTCCTTCTCCCAGGTGGCGTTCGATTTCGCCGTCAGTCCCGATATCCTCGCCACAGGCATCGTCTGGGCGCTCTCGCTCGGCTTTGCCGGCGGCCTCTTCCCCGCCCTGCAAGCCGCCCGCATGCCCATCACCCGCGCCTTGCGGGGCGATTGACCGGTTTCCGGCGATCTCTAGAGGTCTGCTGCCGCTTCCAGGACGAAGTCGAAATCCGGGCGGTCCCGATAGTCTTCCTCGGCAAACTTCGCCTGGATCACCCCATCCGGGTCGACCAGGAAGATGCCCGGATAAGGAACGCCGTAAGCGCGCGAATCCGGCTCGTAGTCGGTATTCAGAATGCCCAGCGCATTGACGTGGGTTATGGCCTCGTCATGCAGCAAGGTGAATTCGATGCCCTGGTCTTCTTCGACGGTTTTCAGCGTTTCCACCGAATCGTAGGTCATCGCCACCACGGACAGACCCATTTCCTCGAACTGTTCTGCGATCTCTGTCAGCTGCACGAGCTGAGATATGCAATAGGGTCACCAGTCGAAAGAGCGGCTGAGCATGAACAACATGCCGTTGCCGCCCACCAGGTCGTCGAAGGTGCGAACTTCGCCGTTCTGGTCTTCGGCCGAAATCGGCGGCAGCGCCGCACCTACCGGAAAGTCCGGCGCCCAGACGAAGTCCTGGGCGAAGGCCGGGTCGGCAAGGAACAGGGCCAAAACCAGTCCGGCCAGTGAACATCGTAATCGCATCTGTATGCCTCTCATCTCAAACGTTACTCCAATCCTTCCATGAAGCGGCTGCCGCGGGGCAGATAGAAGTTCTCGCTGTCGAGCGAGAACACCACCGAACGCGAACGGCCCATGATTTCCTCTCGGGGAATGAAACTGTAGACCCTGCTGTCGGCGCTGCTGTTGCGGTTGTCGCCGAGTACGAAATAGCGATCCTCGGGAACGACCACGGGCCCGTAACTGCGGCTGGAACTGTTCATCAGGTACTGGGTCAGCCGCACCTGATGATTGCGCCCGGGCAAGGCCTCTTCGATGATCATGGCGCCGCCGTCCCGCGACAGCACCTCGTAATCCACCGAGTCGCCATTGATGATCAGCGCGTTGTTCTGAATCTCGACCTGATCCCCGGGAACGCCGACGATGCGCTTCACGAGCCGCTTGCGGGCCTGGGCGCTGTCGATGATGACGATGTCGCCCCGCGTCGGATCGGACAGCTTGGCCAGGGTTACGTCGGTAAAGGGAACTTTCACGTCGTAGGCGAGCTTGTTGACCCAGACCTTGTCCCCGTCCACGAGGGTCGGCAACATGGAAGCGCCGGAAATCGAGCTGAGATCGGCAATCGCGCTCTTGAAAAACACGATGGCGCAAAGCAGCAACAGAAAGTTGCGATTCTCCCTCCACACATTGCCAAGCCAACCGTAAAAACGCGCGGAAAAGCCGGCAGGCGACGCCGGTTCATTCATCGCTTACATCCTTGCCGATCAGTTTCATTCAACGCGCAAAGGTTGCCGACCAGCCGCCTGCTTGTCAACCGGGGAGAGCACCGCTTGAGCGGTAGCGCCCGGCGCGTTACAGTCCAACATGAGAATCAGGCATGAGGAACGTCAACCAATGATACAGATTCTCATATCGGCGACAGGCTATGTCGTGATCGTTTTTCCACTCGCATTGGCCTGGCATCTAGGGCTTTTCAAAGAGAAATATGAGAGCTTCGGATACTTCGCGGGGGAGCCGAACGTCGTCCTGGGATTGGCAACGGTCATCATCCAGGGCGTGGCTTTGGCATTGATCTACCCGCTGTTTCATCCGGGCAGCGCTGATTTTGTACGCGCGTTTCAGTTCGCAGGCCTTATGGGGCTATTTTTCTGGACATCGCATGTGCTGGCTTTCGTCGCAAAACAGAATGTGCCAAACGCAGTCGGTTTCATCGTGATGGAAACCGGATATCTCGTCGCGCAGTTCGGCTTGTTCGCGCTGCTGCTCGGCTTTATCTATCGGGGCGTGGAGTAAACCCCCTGTGGCGAATGGTCAGATGTCTCTTGAGGGATTTCATCCGGCTTGCCGGCGCTGGTTCGAGGGGCAGTTCACGGCGCCTACTCCGGCGCAGGCCGATGCCTGGGCCGCGATTCGGCGGGGCAGCCATACGCTGATCGCGGCGCCTACCGGGAGCGGCAAGACC
>CAZUSL010000035.1:0-18587 GCA_964622925.1 uncultured Pseudohongiella sp.
CGCTCAAGCCCGGCGCGGAGGCGGCCGCCGGATAGCCGCGGCGCGGCCTTGCGCTCCGGTCGCTACGCTCCCTGCGCGCAAGGCCGAAGGGGACATCTCTGCTTTGGAGAAAAGGGGACATTTCTGCTTTGCTTTGACACAAATTGGGACCGCGATTGTCACGCAAGCCCGCTCCGAATATACTTTCGCTGGCTCGGGAATCAGGCCAGCAAAGAGAAAGTGAAAACCGGCAGACCAACCAATCTCAACCTTTTCAGCATCAAATGGCCGGTGACGGCGCTGGTTTCGATAACGCACAGGATTTCCGGAATTCTGTTGTTCCTGGCCACGGCCCTGTTGCTGTACCTGCTCGATCTTTCCCTGGCTTCCGAAGACGGTTTCAGACAGGCGGCCGAATTGCTTTCCGCGCCGGCGGCAGGCTTCATCGTCTGGCTGACCGTCGCCGCCTTGCTCTACCACCTGATCGCCGGCTGCCGTCATTTGCTGATGGATGTCGGCATCGGGGAAACCTGGCGCACAGCCAGAACCGCCGCGGCCGCCGTTATCGTACTTTCGGCCATCGGCGCGATTCTCGCGGGATTGTGGATATGGTGACCAACGCCACCAGCCTGGGCCGTTCCGGGCTATTCGACTGGCTGGTGCAACGTGTGAGCGCGCTGGTGCTGCTGGCGTATACCGTCTGCATTCTCGGCAGCCTGTTGCTGACCCGGGAGCTGGACTATGCAAGCTGGCGATCCCAATTCGACGAGCCCGCCATGCAGATTTTCAGTCTGATCGCGCTGTTGTCGCTCTGCGCCCACGCCTGGGTCGGCATCTGGACCGTAACCACCGATTATCTGAACGAGGCGCATCTGGGCAGGGCAGGGACCGCGATCCGCCTCTTGACCCAGGCGGCATGCGCCTTGCTGACGCTGATCTATCTGCTATGGGGCGCAAGGATCATCTGGGGCGGATAATGAGCGGATTCAGGGTAATCACTTTCGACGCGATCATCGTCGGCGGCGGCGGGGCCGGCATGCGGGCGGCCCTGCAACTGGCGCAGTCGGGTTTCCGCACCGCGGTCCTGTCCAAGGTGTTTCCGACCCGTTCACACACGGTTTCCGCCCAGGGCGGAATCACCTGCGCGATCGGCAGCGCCGATCCGGAAGACGACTGGCGCTGGCACATGTACGACACCGTCAAGGGATCGGACTATATCGGCGACCAGGACGCCATCGAATACATGTGCATGGAAGGGCCGCAGACGGTCTACGAACTCGAACACATGGGGCTGCCGTTTTCCCGCACGGCCGACGGCCGCATCTACCAGCGCCCTTTCGGCGGCCAGTCGAAGAATTTCGGCAAGGGCGGCCAGGCGGCGCGCACTTGCGCCGCGGCGGACCGTACCGGCCATGCGCTGTTGCATGCCCTGTACCAGGGCAACCTGAAAAACGATACGGTTTTTCTCAACGAATGGTTCGTCGTGGACCTGGTCAAGAACCAGGACGGCGCCGTGACCGGCGTAACCGCCATCGATATCGCCGGCGGCGAGGTCTGTTTCGTGCAGGCCGCGGCCACGGTGCTGGCCACCGGCGGCGCCGGACGCATCTATGCGTCGACTACCAATGCCCTGATCAATACCGGTGACGGCGTCGGCATGTGCCTGCGCGCCGGTTTTCCCGCCCAGGACATGGAAATGTGGCAATTCCACCCTACGGGAATTTACGGCGCCGGCACGTTGGTGACCGAAGGCTGCCGGGGGGAGGGCGGCTACCTGATCAACAAGGACGGCGAGCGGTTCATGGAACGCTACGCGCCCAACGCCAAGGATCTCGCCGGCCGCGACGTGGTCGCGCGGTCGATGGTGCTCGAAGTTCTTGAAGGCAGGGGCTGCGGCGAACATGGCGACCATGTCATGCTGAAGCTCGATCATCTCGGCGCCGAGGTTCTGAACAGCAAGTTGCCGGGCATTCTCGAACTGTCGCGCACGTTCGCGCACGTGGATCCGGTCAGGGAGCCGATACCCGTGGTGCCGACCTGCCATTACATGATGGGGGGGATCCCGACCAATATTCACGGCCAGGCGCTGACCCGCAACGCCGCCGGCGAAGACGAACGGATTCCGGGCCTGTTCGCGGCGGGGGAGGTCGCCTGCGTCTCGGTGCACGGCGCCAACCGCCTCGGCGGCAACAGCCTGCTCGATCTCGTGGTTTTCGGCCGCGCCGCCGGCAAGCATATCGAGGAAGTGCTGCAACAGGGCGTGCAACTCCGCAATGCGGCCAGGGAAGACGTCGAACGCGCCATGTCCAGGCTGCGGCGGCTCGATGAATCGACCGAAGGCGAAAGCACCGCGGTATTGCGGACGGAGTTGCAGAATGTCATGCAGTTGTATTTCGGCGTCTTCCGCACCGGGGAATTCATGCGTGAAGGCGTCGCGAAGCTGGCTGAACTCGGCCCCCGTATAGCGAACTCCCGGTTGGCGGACAAGAGCGCGGCCTTCAATACCGCCCGCATCGAAGCGCTGGAACTGGAAAACCTGTTTGCCGTGGCCGAGGCCACCGCGATCGCGGCCGAAGGCCGTAACGAAAGCCGCGGCGCCCACGCAAGAGACGACTATCGCGAACGGGACGACGACAATTGGTTGTGTCACTCGCTTTATTTCCCGGACGAAAAGAGAATCGGCAAGCGCGAAGTCAATTTCAAACCCAATGTGGTGCCCGTCTTCGAACCGAAGGCGAGAAGCTACTAGAGAAGCTCAAGGCCAGGAAGCAACCGTGTTAGTCAGCATCTATCGTTACGATCCCGACCAGGACAGCAAACCGGTAATGCAGGAAATCGACGTCGACGTGCCGGAAGGCCGCGATCTCATGGTCCTCGACGTGCTGGAACTGGCCAAGGCCAAGGATCCCTCCATCGCTTACCGGCGCTCCTGCCGGGAAGGGGTTTGCGGCTCGGACGGCATGAATATCAACGGCGTCAACGGGCTGGCCTGCATCACGCCGGTTTCCCGGGCGGCAGGGCCCGGGCGCAAGCTGGTATTGCGGCCGCTGCCGGGTTTGCCGGTGATTCGTGACCTCGTCGTCGACCTGTCGCAGTTCTACCGGCAATTCGAAAAGGTCAAGCCATATCTGATCAACGACGAACCGCCGCCGCCCATCGAGCGCCTGCAATCGCCGGAAGACCGTGAAAAACTCGATGGCCTGTACGAATGCATTCTGTGCGCCTGCTGCAGCACCAGTTGTCCCTCCTTCTGGTGGAATCCGGACAAGTTCATCGGGCCCGCCGGATTGTTGCAGGCATACCGGTTTCTGGCCGATAGCAGGGATACCGCGACCGCGGAGCGCCTGGCGGAACTCGACGATCCGTTCAGCGTGTTTCGCTGCCGGGGTATCATGAACTGCGTCGCGGTGTGTCCCAAGGGCCTGAACCCGACGCGCGCGATCGGCCACATCAGATCCATGCTGATACGTCAGGGAACATAGCAAGAGCAACTTGAATCCGGACCGGCCCGGGTCCGGAGCGAGGCGTCCGCAATGCAGCAGAGCGTTATGGAGTTACTTTGGAGCACCGGCCATCTCTCCGGTTCGAACGCGGAGTATGTGGACGGACTCTATGAAAGCTGGCTCGCCAATCCCGCTTCGGTGCCCGAGGAATGGCGCGCGTTCTTCTCGGATCTTCCGCCGGGCGCCGGCGGCATGAGCGAAGTTTCGCATTCGCAGATCCGCTCCGACTTCCGCAAGCTCGGCAAGATCAGCCGCTATACCCAGGTTCTCAGCGACGACGCCGTCGTAAATTCGGCGCACGAACAAAAGCAGGTCCAGGTGCTGGAACTGATCAGTTCCTATCGTGAAAGAGGACATCAGAAAGCCTCGCTCGATCCGCTCGGATTGATGAAAAGGCTGCGCGTACCCGATCTGGAAATCGAGTTTCACGACCTGTCGCCCATCGACTATTCGACGATCTTTCAGACCGGAGTGCTGTTCATCAGCAAGCCCAGGGACACCTTGCGCGGCATGATCGATACCCTGGAGAGGATTTATTGCGGCTCGATCGGCTATGAATACATGCATATCGTCAGTCTTGCCGAGCAACAATGGATTCAACAGAACATCGAAAGCACGGACGGCTACCTGCATTTCAGCAACGAGGAAAAGAAGCATCTGCTTGAAAGGCTGACCGCGGCGGAAGGACTGGAAAAACATCTCGACGGCAAATATCCGGGGACCAAGCGTTTTGGGCTCGAGGGCGGCGAATGCCTGATTCCGCTGCTGGACGAAATCGTGCAGCGGGCCGGGGCCTATGACGTGAAGGAAGTCGTACTCGGCATGGCCCATCGCGGGCGGCTGAACGTGCTGGTCAATATTCTCGGCAAGAATCCGTCCGACCTGTTCGACGAATTCGAAGGCAAGGCGGTTTACCAGAGTTCGGGCGACGTCAAATACCACCAGGGCTTCTCATCCAACGTCATGACGCCGGGCGGCGAAGTGCATATCGCGCTGGTTTTCAATCCGTCCCACCTGGAAATCGTCGCCCCGGTGGTGGAAGGTTCGGTCAGGGCGCGGCAATCGCGGCGCGAAGACAAGCAGGGCGACCTGGTGCTACCGGTGATCGTGCACGGCGACGCGGCTTTCGCCGGGCAGGGCGTGGTGATGGAAACCTTCCAGATGTCGCGTACGCGCGCATTTTCCACCGGCGGCACCGTACACGTCATCATCAATAACCAGGTCGGCTTCACTACGAGCAAGCAGGAAGACGCGCGCTCGACGGAATATTGCACCGACGTGGCGAAGATGGTCCAGGCGCCGATCTTCCACGTCAACGCCGACGATCCGGAAGCCGTGCTGTTCGTGACCCGCCTCGCGCTCGACTACCGCTACCAGTTCAAGAAGGATGTCGTGATCGACCTGATCTGCTACCGGCGCAAGGGACATAACGAGACGGACGAACCGGCCATAACCCAGCCGCTAATGTACGAAAGGATACGCGGACACAAGACCGCGCGCGCATTGTACGCGGAACGGCTGGCCGAGGAGGACATCGTTTCTCCCGCTGATTCCAGGGCGTTCGAAAGCGGCTATCGCGCCGCGCTCGATACCGGGGAACACGTAGTAAAGAGCCTGGTCAAGGAACCCTCGGTGGAATTGTTCGTCGACTGGAGTCCCTACCTCGGTCACGACTGGAGTCCTCATTACCAGACCTCGATGCCGCTGGCGAATCTGCAGGTCCTGGCGCGCAAACTCACGGTGAAGCCCGAAGGATTCCGCCTGCATCGCCAGGTCGAAAAGCTGATGGACGACCGCAGGGACATGGCGGAAGGAAAACTTCCCGTCGACTGGGGTTTCGCCGAGACGCTCGCCTACGCCAGCATCCTCGTCAGCGGCAACAAGGTTCGCATTACCGGCCAGGATTGCGGACGCGGTACGTTCGCCCATCGCCATGCCGTGCTCCTCGACCAGGATACCGGGGCGGAATACGTACCGCTGCAACAACTGCAAAAGGACCAGGGTTCGTTCACGATCTACGACTCGCTGCTGTCCGAGGAGGCGGTGCTCGCGTTCGAATACGGTTACGCCACCACCACGCCGAACGCGCTCGTGATCTGGGAGGCCCAGTTCGGCGATTTCGCCAATTCGGCCCAGGTCGTCATCGACCAGTTCATCACCAGCGGGGAACACAAGTGGCAGCGGCTTTGCGGTCTGACGATGCTGCTGCCCCACGGCTACGAGGGGCAGGGTCCGGAACATTCGTCGGCAAGGCTTGAGCGCTTTCTGCAACTGAGCGCCGAACACAATATCCAGGTCTGTCTGCCCACCAATGCTGCCCAGGTGTTTCACATGTTGCGCAAGCAGGTGCTCAGTCCATTGCGCAAACCGCTGGTGGTGATGTCGCCGAAAAGCCTGTTACGGCGCCGGGAATGCGCCTGCAGTCTCGAAGAGCTGGCGAACGGCGGTTTCCAGGTCGTGCTCGACGATCCTGCCGGACCCGATCCCGAAACGACCCGGAAACTGGTGATCTGCAGCGGCAAGGTGTTCTACGACCTCGACGAAATGCGACGCGCCCGCGGCATCGACAATATCGCCATCATCCGGCTTGAGCAGTTGTATCCCTTTCCCCAGGAAGACTTCAGCCGCTGCATAAGTCGCTACTGGAACGCGAAATCCATCGTCTGGTGCCAGGAAGAACCCATGAATCAGGGCGCCTGGTATTCGAGCCAGCACCATATGCGCCGCGCCATAGGCGAACTGTTCCCTGAAATCTGGCTCGACTACGCGGGCAGGGAGGCTTCGGCGGCGGCCGCGGCGGGCTATCTCGCACTGCATCTGCGCCAGCAGGAGGATTTTCTGCGCGACGCGCTCGATCTGGAGTCCGATTCGCCGCGTAAACCGGAACGGAAGAAACAATGACAATCGAATTGAACGCTCCGACCCTGCCGGAGTCGGTGCCTGACGGGACAATAAGCGCATGGCACAAGAAGGCCGGGGAAACGGTGAGACGCGACGAAGTACTGGTGGATATCGAGACCGACAAGGTGGTGATCGAAGTACCCTCGCCGGCGGACGGCGTTCTCAAGGAAATCTACAAACATGCCGGCGACACTGTTCTCAGCAATGAGCCCATCGGCAGAATCGAACCTCTTGAACCTGGTGAAACCCTTGAATCCGCGCCTGCCGCGGAAGTTCCGGAACAGACCGGCTCCGAGCCGGAGCCGGCGCCCGCCGCGGGCCCCGCCGCGCGCCGCCTGATGGAAGAGAACGAACTGGATCCCGAAGACATTCAGGGCAGTGGCAAGGGCGGCCGCATTACCCGGCAGGATGTGCTCGACCGGTTGAAAACCGATGAGTCCGGCCCGGCTCCGGCGCCCGCGCCGAGTCCTGCCGCGCCTGCGCCGCAATCGATGGAGAATCGCAAGGAAGAACGCGTACCCATGAGCCGGCTGCGCGCACGGGTCGCCCAGCGGCTGCTCGAGGCGAGCAACAGCACGGCCATGTTGACGACTTTCAACGAGGTCAACATGCAGCCGGTGATGGAAATCCGCAAACGGCACCAGGAACGCTTCCAGGAAACCCATGACGGCGTTCGTCTCGGCTACATGTCGTTCTTCGTCCGCGCTTCGATCGAGGCATTGAAGCGCTACCCGGCGGTCAACGCTTCGATCGACGGCAGCGATATCGTCTACCACGGCTACCAGGACATCGGCGTGGCGGTTTCCTCGCCGCGAGGACTCGTCGTGCCGGTGCTGCGCGACGCCGACAACATGGGCTTCGCCCGCATCGAGAAGGAAATCCTCGAATTCGGCGAAAAGGCCCGCGCGGGCAAGCTGGCGATCGAGGAACTCGCCGGCGGCACTTTCACCATCTCCAACGGCGGCATCTTCGGCTCGTTGCTATCGACGCCGATTCTCAACCCGCCGCAAACGGCGATTCTCGGCATGCACAAGATCCAGGAGCGGCCGATGGCGGTCGAGGGCGAAATCAGGATACTTCCCATGATGTACCTGGCGCTTTCCTACGACCATCGCCTGATCGACGGCAAGGAGGCGGTGCAATTCCTGGTGACGATCAAGGAACTGCTCGAAGACCCGACCCGGCTGGTGCTGGAAATCTGACCGAACGACTCTTACCAATCAATACTTACCAAAACCGCGGAAATTTTCATGTCAAGACAGTTCGATGTAGTGGTTATCGGTTCGGGCCCGGCCGGTTACGTGGCGGCCATCCGCTGCGCCCAGTTGGGCTTCAGCACCGCCTGCGTGGAGAAATGGCTTTCCGACTCCAATGAGGCCGTATACGGCGGCACCTGCCTGAACGTGGGCTGTATTCCTTCAAAGGCGTTGCTCGATACCTCGCACAAGTTTTACGAAATGCAGCGCCACTTTTCCGACCACGGAATCAGGGCCGAACAGGGCTCCATCGACGTCGCCGCTATGATGGGACGCAAGAACAAGGTCGTGGAGCAACTCACCAAGGGCGTCGCAGGACTGTTCCGAAGCAACAAGGTGACCGGAATCTCCGGGACCGGCGCCTTGCTCGGCAAGGGCAGGGTGCGCGTCACCGGCGCAGACGGGTCAGAGGAGGAACTGAGCGCCGCCACGGTGATTCTCGCCAGCGGTTCGGAGCCGAGCGCGATTCCGCCGACGCCGGTCGACAACGAGTCGATCGTCGATTCCACCGGCGCGCTGGAATTCGACGCGGTCCCCGAACGGCTCGGCGTCATCGGCGCTGGCGTCATCGGGCTCGAACTCGGCAGCGTCTGGAGCCGTCTCGGCAGCCAGGTAACCATTCTCGAGGCGCTCGAAGATTTCCTGCCCGCGCTGGACCGGCAAATGGCCAGGGAGTCGCTGAAAATTCTGAGCCGGCAGGGGCTCGACATCAAACTCGGCGCAAAGGTCACCGGCAGCCGTACAAGTAAAGGAAAGAAAAAAACCGTGACCGTCTCCTGCGAGGACGGGGAGGGCGCCCGCGAGGCCGTGTTCGACAAGTTGATCGTCGCCGTGGGCAGGCGTCCGGTAAGCGACGGGCTCGCGGACCCCGCGGCGGGTCTCGCCATCGACGAGCGGGGATTCGTCGAAGTCGACGAATATTGCGCCACCAATATCCCAGGCGTATACGCGGTCGGCGACCTGGTCAGAGGCCCCATGCTCGCGCACAAGGGCATGGAAGAAGGCGTCATGGTCGCGGAACGGCTCGCGGGCAAGAAGACGCAGGTGAACTACGAACTGGTTCCGTCCGTCATTTATACCCATCCGGAAATCGCCTGGGCGGGCAAGAACGAGGACGAACTGAAACAGGCCGGCGTCGAATGCGTCACGGGCAGCTTCTCGTTTGCCGTCAGCGGCCGCGCCCTGGCGGCCAACGATACCGACGGCCTGGTAAAGCTTGTCGTCGAAAAAGCCACCGACCGCATCGCCGGCTGCCAGGTCATCGGCGCGAGCGCGGCGGACCTCCTGCAGCAAATCGTGATCGCCATGGAATTCGGCGCCAGCGCGGAAGACATCGCGTTGACCATGTTCCCGCACCCGGCGCTGTCCGAAGTCGTGCACGAATCGGCGCTGGCGGTTCACGGTCACGCGATCCACAAGGCGAACCGCAAGACCGGCAAAAAGAGTTGACGCGCCCGCAATCGGGACCGGGGACCAAAAAGGAATCCTTTGATGAATCTGCATGAATATCAGGCGAAGCAACTGTTTGCCGAATACGGCCTGCCGGTATCGCGCTCGGCGACCGCCGATTCGGCTGCCGACGCGGCCACCGCCACCAAACGCCTCGGCGGCGAGCGCTGGGTTGTCAAGGCGCAGGTGCATGCGGGCGGGCGGGGCAAGGCCGGCGGCGTCAAGCTGGTAAACAGCGCCGAAGAGGCGCAGGCGTTCGCGGAACATTGGCTCGGCCGCAAGCTGGTGACCTACCAGACCGGCGCCGATGGCCAGCCCGTAAACAGGATTCTGGTCGAGGAATGCGTCGAAATTGAAAGCGAACTCTATCTCGGCTCGGTAGTGGACCGCTCTTCGCGCCGCATCGTGTTCATGGCCTCGACCGAAGGCGGCGTCGACATCGAGAAGGTAGCGCAGGAGACGCCGGAAAAGATCCTGCGCGCGAGCATCGATCCGCTGACGGGGCCCCAACCCTTCCAGGGCCGTGACCTCGCCTTCCGGCTCGGCCTGAAAGGCGCGCAGGTCAAGCAGTTCACCGGCATCTTCATGGCGCTTGCGCGGCTGTTCCGGGAACTCGACCTGTCATTGCTCGAAATCAATCCTCTGGTCGTCACGAAACAAGGCGAACTCAACTGCCTCGACGCCAAGATCAATATCGACGGCAATGCGCTCTTCAGGCAGCCTCGATTGCGTGAAATGCACGATTCCTCCCAGGACGACGAACGCGAAGCGCACGCGGCGAGGTGGCAGCTCAGCTACGTCGCGCTGGACGGCAATATCGGCTGCATGGTCAATGGCGCGGGCCTGGCCATGGGCACCATGGACATCGTGCAACTTTACGGCGGCAGTCCGGCCAATTTTCTCGACGTCGGTGGCAGCGCCACCGCCGAAAGAGTGTCCGAGGCGTTCAAGATCATCCTGTCCGACGACAAGGTGCGCGCGGTGCTGGTCAACATATTCGGCGGCATCGTGCGCTGCGACCTGATCGCCGAAGGCATCATCGAGGCCGTGCGCGAGGTCGGCGTCACCTTGCCCGTAGTCGTCCGGCTGGAAGGCAACAGCGCGGACCTGGGCCGGCGGGCGCTCGCTTCGAGCGGGCTCAGCATCATCGCCGCCACCAGCCTGCAGGACGCGGCGCGCAAAGTCGTGGAAGCGGCGGGAGACGCCCCGTGAGCATATTGATCGATGCGAAGACCAGGGTAATCTGCCAGGGAATCACCGGCTCCCAGGGCAGTTTTCATACCGGGCAGGCGATCGCCTACGGCACCCGGATCGTCGGCGGCGTGACGCCGGGCAAGGGCGGCCAGACCCATCTCGGCGTGCCGGTTTTCGATACGGTGCGCGAAGCCGTGGAGGAAACCGGCGCGACCGCCACTTCGATCTATGTGCCCGCGCCGTTCTGCCTGGATTCGATCCTGGAAGCCGTGGACGCCGGCATCGGACTCGTCGTCTGCATCACCGAGGGCATCCCGACCCTGGACATGCTGTTGGCCAAGGCCAGCTGCGACCAGGCCGGAGTGCGCCTGATCGGGCCCAACTGCCCGGGCGTGATTACTCCCGGGGAAAGCAAGATCGGCATCATGCCCGGAGATATCCATCTGCCCGGCAAGGTGGGCATCGTCTCCCGTTCCGGCACCTTGACCTATGAGGCCGTGCAACAGACCACGGATCACGGTTTCGGCCAGTCGTCCTGCGTCGGCATCGGCGGCGATCCGATTCCGGGTTCGAGTTTCATCGACATACTGGCCCTGTTCGAGGCGGACCCGGCCACCGAGGCGATCGTCATGATCGGTGAGATCGGCGGCAGCGCCGAAGAGGAAGCGTCGGCCTTCATCGCGGAGAACGTCAGCAAGCCGGTGGTAGCGTATATCGCCGGCGTAACGGCCCCGCCGGGCAAGCGAATGGGCCACGCCGGAGCGATCATTTCCGGCGGCAAGGGGACGGCGGCGGAGAAATTTGCGGCACTGGAGGCCGCCGGTGTGCGGACGGTGAGGAGCCTGGCCGACATCGGCGAGGGACTGTCGCAGGCGACAGGCTGGAAATCCGCTCTCGCTGGTGGTAAATAAGGTGAGGATGGCTTGGACAAAAGGGGTTCTACAGTTTCGCGAACTTGTGTTAGGCTTTAGCGCACTTTCGGCCAAGGGCAGGAGTACAAGAACCCGAGGGCCATGAACCTGGCAACAGCCTGAACGAAACGACTGTCCTGACACCAGGCGCGACGCCGCCGCGAAAGATGTCCGGATTTGGTTATTTGAAGACAATTTAGGATGGCACATGAAAATACGTAAATTCGGTAACGTCACGATTGCGTTGCTGCTGGCGGGCCTCACGGGCTCGGTCCAGGCCCAGGATGCTCCGGCGCAGAACGTTCCGGCGCCCGAGATTCTGGTCGACAGCAGCTTGATCGATCGGGCGATGAGCGCCATTGGGGAGAAGTACCGCGAGTCGGCGGAAGTTCAGCAGGAACTGACCCGGCTGGCGGACTCGGCCAGTTCCACATTCGAGGAATTCAAGCGCGCCAACGACAACCTTGAATCTCTGCTGGTACTCAATGCCGGTTTCCGCAAATCCATCTCCATCCAGGAAGAGAATATCGCCACACTGGACGAATCCATCGCCTCGGTGGAAGAAGTCACGCGCGAAATTCCCCGGCTGATGGAGCAGATGCTGGCCGCTCTGGAGACTTTTATCGAACTGGATTATCCGTTTCTCCTTGAGGATCGGCGGGGACGCATCCAGTTCGCCCGCGACGCCATCGACAACCCCGACGTGTCGATCGCCGAGAAGTTTCGCCAGGTTCTGGTGATGTATCAGACTGAAACCGCATATGGGCGCACCATCGAGACTTATCCCGACACGATCGAAGTCGACGGTGTCGAGCGCGACGTCAGCATCGTCCGCGTTGGCCGCGTGGCGCTGATCTACCAGACTACCGATCGGCAGGAAACCCGGGCCTGGGACAATCGCGCCCGCGCATGGGTCGAACTGCCGCCGGGCGAATATCGAACCGCGATACAGGACGCGATCCGTGTTGCCGCGCAACTCGATGCGCCAAGAATCATCGAACTGCCTGTCATGGCTCCGGAGGTCGCACAGTGAGCAATTTCATGAAATTCAGAACCTTTCTGGTCACCGGAGCCCTGCTGGGCGCAAGCGCGCAAGTAGCGGCCCAGGAATCCGCCGGCAGTCTTTCGGAACTGCTTGACCTGGTCGCGGAGGACCGGGTTGCCGAGTCCGAGGAATATCGCCAGCGGCTGACGGAGTTCGAACAGAACGCCAATCGCCAGGAGGAAATCCTGGATACTACCAACGACCGCATCGTCGAACAGGAAAACCTGCAGACCCAGTTGAGCGACCAGTTCGAACAGAACGAGATCACCATCAACGACAAGCGCGAAATCCTGCGCGACCGGCGCGGCGACCTGAACGAACTGTTCGGCACCTTGCAGGGCGTGGCGGGGGACTTCCTCAGCACCTTTGAAAACTCGCTGATCAGCGCACAATATCCCGGCCGCTCCGAAGCCGTTGAAGGCTTCATTGAAAAAGCGGGCAGCACCATAGCCCAACTCGAAATTGCGGAGATGGAGCAGTTCTGGTTCTACATGCACCAGGAACTGACCGAATCCGCCCAGGTCATTTCCTATAACGGACAGGTGGCCTTGCCCAATGGCGACACCGTCAGTCAGGCGGTAACCAGAATCGGCGCCTTCAACGCGGTTTCCGACGGCCAGTATCTGAGCTATACCGGCGACATCGGCCACTTGCAGGTGTTGCCGCGCCAGCCTGACTCCGGATTCCTCGGTTCCGCGCGGGACCTCGAAGCCGCCAGCGACGGATTCGTCAAGGTCGGCATCGATCCGACCGGCGGCGTCGGCGGCCAGGTGCTCGCGAACCTGGTCAACTTCCCGACTGTCGAAGAACAGGTGCGCAACAATTCAGGCATTATCGGCTTCATCATCATCGGCGTCGGCATCGTCGGCATCCTGATCGCATTCCTTCGGCTGCTGATCCTGACCCTGGTTTCGCTCAAGGTGCGCGCGCAATTGCGCACTGAAAACCTGAGCGGGAAGAACCCGCTGGGCCGTGTATTGCTCGTCGGCGAATCCAATCCCGACGTGGACACGGAAACCCTGGAACTCAAGCTCGGCGAAGCGATCCTGCAGGAAACTCCGTCGCTGGAAAGCATGCTGACCCTGATCAAGATGATCGCCACCATCGCGCCGCTCGGCGGACTGCTCGGCACGGTAACGGGCATGATCGAGGTGTTCCAGCAGATCACGGTATACGGCGCCGGCGACCCGACCATCATGGCGGGCGGTATTTCCCAGGCCCTGATGACCACGGTGCTCGGTATCGTCGTCGCCATCCCGACGATTTTCATGCATACGGTGGTAAAGAGCCGCGCGGACAATATCACCCATATCCTCGAGCAGCAGGCCACGGGCATGATCGCCCAGAAGGCCGAGCGCGAGGCGAAGGCGCAGGGATAAGCAAGGCGGGAGCAGACCGATCATGTACTTCTTTCTGTTGGACATCATGGACGCCATCAGCAGTTTCATGCAACGTGGCGGGCCGGTCCTGAACGTGATCGCCATCCTGCTGTTCCTGAAATGGTCGCTGGTGTTCGAGCGCATCTGGTACCTGAACACCACGCACAAGCAAAACGTGAAGAATACGCTGGCGGAATGGAACGCCCGGGAAGACACGATTTCCTGGGCGGCTCATCAGATCCGCACCATGATGATCTCGAAGATTTCGCTCGACGTGCGCAGCACCTTGCCGATCATCGAAGTACTCGTGACCATTTGCCCTTTGCTGGGCCTGATTGGTACAGTAACCGGGATGATCGAGGTGTTCTTCGTGATGGCGGTGACCGGCGGCGGCGACGCCAAGTCCATGGCCGGAGGCGTGTCGAAGGCGACCATTCCGACCATGGCCGGCATGGTCGGCGCCATTTCAGGAATCTTCGCGTACAACTATCTCAAGGGAACCGTGGACCGGGATCTTGAGTTGCTGGAGGACCACCTGCCGCTGACGCATTGATTCAGCGGCTTGGACGGGGCATTCAGAACCCGCAACATTCGGAAACATACAAATGAAAACAGGCTTGATGAAAAGAGCGGAGGACGGGGAGGCGGGTGAAATCGATCTCACCCCGATGCTCGACGTCGTCTTCATTCTGCTCATTTTCTTTATCGTGACCTCGGTATTCGTCAAGGAAGCCGGCATCGACGTCGCCAAACCGGAAGCATCGACCGGTTTGAGTCAATCGGGCGACCTGATCCTGATCGCGGTCGGCGCCCAAGGCGACATCTGGATCGACGGAGACCAGATCGACCCGCGCTTCATCCGGTCCCGCTTCGAGTTGCGTCTGGCCGACGCGCCGAATTCCTCGATCGTCATCCAGGCGGACCAGAACTCCAACAACGAGCAGGTGTTGCAGATTCTCGAAGCGGCTCGTGAAGCCAACATAGAAAACGTTTCAATTTCGACGGAGGCGTCATAGAAGATGATATTCGTCAGATGGGCAATTTCGGTCGTCATGGCCGCCGGCATTACCACCGGCCTGTTCTATTTCATGCAATACCTGATCGCCACCGGTGAACGCTTGTCCGATCCGGTTGCGGTGATCAGAATCGTCGACGCGACGATGCCTGACATCGAACTCGACGTGGTCGAGGAAATCGAGCGGCCCGAGCCGATCGAGGAAGTCGTGCAAGACGACGTCGAAATACCCGACAAACAGATTTCCCTCGACAGTGGACCTTCCATCGGCATTTCCAGGCAGGATATCGATATCGGCGACGGTCTTGACTTGAGCCCGACAAGCATCAGCAGCGCTGACGGCGAGCAATTGCCTTTGGTAACCATCGCCCCTCAA
This sequence comes from uncultured Pseudohongiella sp., assembly GCA_964622925.1. Taxonomy (GTDB): domain Bacteria; phylum Pseudomonadota; class Gammaproteobacteria; order Pseudomonadales; family Pseudohongiellaceae; genus UBA9145. The sequence goes on from CAZUSL010000035.1 coordinate 15,009, forward strand.
TATCCCACGCGGGCCGCGCAGCGGGGCATCGAAGGCTGGTGCCTGGTCAGTTTTTCCATCGATGGCCTGGGCAATGTCATTGAAGACAGCATCGTTGTCGTCGATGCCGAACCACCGAACCTGTTCGATCGCGCTTCGGTTCGCGCGGTGACAAGATTCAAGTATCAGCCGCGGGTGGTCGACGGTGTGGGTGTGCAAGTGGACGGCTTGCAGTACGTATTCCGCTACGAACTGGAAGAGTAGGACGGACGAGTATTCAGGAGCTGGCACAATGAAGAGAATATACGGAATCTTTCCTGCCCTGTTGTCCGGATTCGTATTGATGCTGGTTCAGCCCGGCGGCGTGGTGCTGGCGGGTGACGAGCCGCGTCCTCCGCCCGAAGCGCGCTCCGCCGGCACATTGGGCCCCCAGGTAATGCGCGCCATTTCCGAGATTCAGGAGATGATGTCTCCCGAAGACCCCGAGGATCCGGTCGATTTGGCGGGCGCCAAGGAAGCGCTTGACGAATTGCGCGAACGCCGCTTCGACCGCATGAACGACTTTGAGAAGTCCACCCTGCTCAACTTCTATGTAAATTATTATTTGGCCCAGGAAGATTTCACCAACGCCTTGCGCACTTTCGAGGAAATGCTGACCATCGAAGAGTTGCGCGAGGATACCCGGCTCAGAACGCATCGCTCGCTGGGTCAGCTATATGCCGCTGAGGAAAACTGGACGAAATCCATCGAGAATTTTGAGATATGGCGGGAATTGTCGTTTGAAGAAGACGAAGTCGTGTTCAGGAATCTCTCCTATGCGCATTACCAGTTGGACGAAATGATTCCGGCGCGGGACTATTGGCTGGATTTCATGAATCTTGCCCTGGTCAATGGTAATGAACTCGACCGCGACGATTATACCTATCTCAATGGCGTGTATTTCACGCTGGAAACTTTCGAAGAAGCGCTGGAATTGACCAAGACGATGATCATGAAGTTCGACGATCCCACGGATTGGCAGAATCTGAGCGCAATTTACGCCAGCCTCGACCGGGAAGAGGAACGCATACAATCGCTCAATCTCACGTATTTGCGCGGATTCCTCGATGACGATACCCGCTACCTGAATCTGGGACAGTCGCTGGCCGGCATGGAAATTCCGCTGTCAGGGCGCAAGGTTCTTGACGATGGCGTAGTCCAGGGCTACATAGTCGACGACCTGGAAAACAACACCACGCTTGCGCAATTGTCCATGATCGGCGCCGAATACGAAGCAGCGCTCGAACCCGCGGTGAGGGCGGCGGAACTCGATGAAAGCGGCAACTCCCACGACACGCTGGGATATCTCTACTATGTACTCAACCGCTACGAGGATGCCGCGGAAGCTTTCCGCACGGCGCTCGACCGGGGCGGCCTGGAAGATCGCGCCGATACCCTGCTTTTCCTCGCCAGGTCGCTGGTGGAGCTTGACGAATTCGAGGAAGCGCTGGAAGCGACCGCGGATTCCGCCGAAGCCGGCGGCGAACAGGAGCGGAATGCCGCCAATAACTATCGTGATTTCATCCTGTCGACCCGGCAACTTCATAACGTACTCGCCGAGCGCCGAGCCGACGCGATCGACTTTTACGAATCCTATCCTTCCTTGATCGACTGACTAAAACGGCCGGAAAGCTTGAAATTCCGGCCGTAACCCCCATTCAGGACCCAACCGCGATTTCGCGGTTGGGTTTTTTGTGCCTGGGAGATAACAATGGGCGAGACAGCCAAGACCGAGACACACGGATTCGAGACCGAAGCCAAGCAACTTCTGCAATTGATGATCCACTCCTTGTACAGCAACAAGGAGGTATTCCTGCGCGAACTGATTTCCAACGCCTCCGACGCCGCCGACAAGTTGCGCTTCGAGGCGCTTTCCCGGCCCGAATTGCTGGAAGAGGACACCGAACTAAAAGTCCGCATCGAACTCGACTCCGAGAACAGGACGATCAGCGTGGTCGACAACGGAATCGGCATGTCGCGCGAAGAGGTCATCAGCAATCTCGGTACGATCGCCAGATCCGGCACCGCCCAGTTCCTGGAGTCTCTCACCGGCGACCAGCAAAAGGACTCCCAGTTGATCGGCCAGTTCGGCGTCGGCTTCTATTCCTCCTTCATCGTCGCCGAAGAAGTCGAAGTACTGACCCGCAAAGCCGGTTCGAATCCCGCCGACGCCGTTCTCTGGAAGTCCGGCGGCGAGTCGGAATATTCCATCAGCAGCGCCGAGAAGAAGGAACGCGGCACCATCGTCATCCTCCATCTGAAAGAGGACGCAAAGGAATTCCTGGAGTCGTACCGCCTGCGCGGCATCGTCAAGAAGTACGCCGACCACATTTCCATTCCCGTCCTGATGGAAGAACAGCAATACGGCGAAGACGACAAGGAGAGCGAAGCAGAGAAAAAGTACGAAGCCGTCAACGAAGGCAAGGCCTTGTGGACGCGCACGCGCAAGGAAATCAAGAAGAAGGAATACCAGGAATTCTACAAGCACATCAGCCACAGTTTCGAAGACCCCCTCGACTGGAGTCATAACCATGTCGAAGGCAAGCTCGAATACACCAGCCTGTTGTTCCTTCCCAGGCACGCTCCTTACGATCTCTGGAACCGGGACGGAGCGCGGGGACTGAAACTCTATGTGCAGCGCGTCTTTATCATGGACGAGGCGGAACAGTTCCTGCCGCTCTATCTGCGATTCGTCAAGGGCATACTCGATTCGAACGATTTCCCGCTCAACGTATCGCGGGAAATCCTGCAAAACGACCCCAAGGTGGACAAGGTCCGCGGCGCCCTCACCAAGCGCGTTCTCGACCTGATGTCCCGTCTGAAGAAGAAGGATGGCGAGGCCTACGCCAGCTTCTGGAAGGAATTCGGCCAGGCGCTGAAGGAAGGGCCGGCTGAAGACCACGCCAATCGCGAGAAGATCGCCTCACTCTTCCTTTTCAACAGCACCGAATCCGGCGGCGACGAACAGGACCGCGGCCTGGAAGAATACGTCGCACAGATGAAGGAAGGGCAGGAGGCGATCTACTATCTCGTCAGCGATTCGCTGAAAGCCGCGCGCAATAGCCCGCACCTGGAAATCTTCCGCCGCAAGGGCATCGAAGTCCTGTTGCTGCACGACCGCATCGACGAATGGCTGATGGGCTACCTGACCGAATTCGACGGCAGGTCCTTCCAGGATGTCGCTCGCGGCAAGCTCGATCTCGGCAAGCTCGCGGACGAGGAGAGCGAGGCCGCAGACGGCGAGCACGAGGAACTGATCAAGCGAATCAAGGACAGCCTCGGCGATCAGGTCAAGGAGGTCAGGGTGACGCACCGACTGACGGATTCTCCCGCCTGCCTGATCGTCGACGAGCACGACATGGGTCTGCAGATGCGGAGGATCATGGAAGCCGCGGGTCAGCAGGCGCCTGATACGAAACCGATTTTCGAAGTCAATCCGGAGCATGCGTTGCTGCGGAAACTGGAACGGGAAGAAGACGAGACGCGATTTGCGGATCTGGTGACGATTCTGTTCGGACAGGCGACGCTGGCCGAAGGCAGGGGACTTGAAGATCCGGCGCA
>CAZUSL010000036.1:0-2379 GCA_964622925.1 uncultured Pseudohongiella sp.
GCTCCCTTATCTTCTCCCGCCTCGATTGAGGCCGGCGCGTTGAATTCCGCGCGGGATTGAAGGAATATGCCGCGAGATACTGATACCTGACGCGGTTTCATGAAGGAAAAGCCAGGCCGCAAATTTTCGCTTCGTCACTGGTCGCTGGCTGGCTGTTTGGCGGTTATCGCCGCGCTGCTTGTGCTGGCTTTGGCGCAACAATATTTGCATCGACCGCTGGCTACGCTTACGGAGGAGCACATTTTCGAAATTGAAGTCGGGACGCCGCTTGCGCGGCTGAGTCGGGATCTGGCTGACCAGGGTATTGTCGAGTATCCGGGTCTGTTCAATATGCTGGCCAGGCTCAGGGGATTCGAGCAGGAGATTCGGCATGGGGTGTACGAGTTGCCTGTCGGCGCTTCGCCCGCTGAACTATTGGATCTGTTTGTTTCGGGCCGGACGCGGCAGTTTCGGCTGACCTTGATCGAAGGCTGGACTTTTGCGCAGGCGCTCTCGGAGATTCAACGCAGTGAAGGCATAGAAGCGCGTTTGCTGGACATGGCGCCCGAGGCGGTCGCGGAGGTCATGGATCTTGACGTTGCCTTGCCTGAAGGCATGATTTTTCCCGACACCTATTTTTATGCCGCCGGCGATACGGATCTGCAGATATTGTTGCGGGCCAATGCCAGGCTGCGGGAGATTCTCGATCTGGAATGGGAGTCGCGTAGCGAGGATCTGGCCCTGGATTCTCCTTACCAGGCCCTGATCCTGGCGTCGATCGTGGAAAAGGAGGCCGCGGGAAGTGAACAGCGCGGGTTGATTGCGGGTGTTTTCCTTCGTCGCCTGGAAATGAACATGAGGCTGCAGTCCGATCCAACGGTCATTTACGGTCTCGGCAGCCGTTTTGACGGCGATCTGCGCGCGGCCGATCTCGATGAAACCACGCCCTACAATACTTACCGGATCAACGGGCTGCCGCCGACTCCCATCGCCCTGGCCGGTCTCGAATCCATTCGCGCCAGCTTGCGGCCGACCGCTTCCGACTACCTGTATTTCGTTGGCACGAATGACGGAAATCACTATTTTTCGGAGACGCTGGAAGAACATAACGCCGCGGTCAATTGCTACCAGCGAAGTCGGGAAGAGACCGATTGCGCTTTATAGTGACTCGTATGCAAGCCAGATTTATCACCGTTGAAGGCGTTGAAGGGGTCGGGAAGAGCACCAATATCGGGGTTCTCGAGGAGATGCTGTGCGACCGCAGCATCGACTATATCCGCACGAGAGAGCCCGGCGGTACGGGTCTGGCCGAGAAAATTCGCTCCCTGTTGCTTGAAGACCATGGCGGCAAGCCCGCGGCCCTGTCCGAGCTGTTGCTGATTTTTGCAGCCAGGGCCGACCACCTCGAGACAGTCATCGCGCCGGCGTTGGAGCAGGGCAAATGGGTTGTTTGCGATCGATTTACCGACGCCACATTCGCCTACCAGGGCGGAGGCAGGGGACTGCCGCGGGAAATCATCGCGTCCCTGGAATCCATGGTGCAAGGCGAACTGCGGCCGGATCTCACCGTCATTCTGGATCTGGATCCGGAAATCGGCCTTGAACGCGTACGCAGGCGAGGCGAACTCGATCGCATCGAGCAGGAAACCATCGACTTTCATATCAAGGTGAGAGACTGCTATCTCGATATCGCCCGCCGGGAAGCCGGCCGCTGCGTGGTGATCGACGCATCGGCCGAACCGGATGCCGTGCGGGAAGCGCTGCAAGCCGCGGTAGCGGACAAATTGCCGGAATTGCGATGAGTCTGTTCGAAGAGACCTCGCGCCCGCCCTGGCCCTGGCAGGAAGCCGTCTGGCGGCGCCTGCACGAGCAGAAGCAATCCGGCGCCCTGGCCCACGCCTACCTGTTCATCGGCGACCGCGGCACGGGACGCACGGAATTCGTGCGCGAATTCGCCAATTTTCTTCTTTGCAACGATCCGGACGCAGGGCGGGCCTGTTATCGATGCCGCAGTTGCCGGGCCGGGGGCGCCGACCATCATCCCGACCTGTTGTTGATCCTGCCCGAGGAAGGCAAGAAGGATATCGGGGTCGGGCAGATTCGCGAATTGACGGAATTTCTCAGTCTCAACAGTTTCTCCGGGGCGGGCCGTATGGCGATCATTCCGCAAGCCGAAGCCTTGACGTTGTCCGCCTCGAATGCGCTCCTGAAAACACTGGAAGAACCGGCTGCCGGAGCGACTTTGCTCTTGACCGCTTGCAGCCCGGGCAGCTTGCTGCCGACCATACGCAGCCGCTGCCAGTTGCTGGGCCTGCCCGGTCCGGACATTGATACCGCGACCGCCTGGCTACGCGAACGATTGCCGGACAGCCATTCCGTATCCGACGAACGGTTGCGGGA
>CAZUSL010000037.1:0-14109 GCA_964622925.1 uncultured Pseudohongiella sp.
CACATCACGGATCACGCCCGCACGATCCGACTCCCGCATGCTCAACACCACCTCCGCGCTCGACAAGACAACCCCTCCTCACAGAAAAAGGGGACACTTTAGCTTTGCGCAAAGGGGACATTACTGCTTTGGGCTAACAACTTTTTCAGGCGGTTCTCAAGCGGCCCAGGGATCGTCCATCGCCTCAAAAAATGCCCGATGCCCGTCGATGATGCGGCGGGTCGCTTCCGGGTCGGGTTCGAGACTCCATTCGCCGCGTTCGTAGGTGCCGCCGAGCAGGATGCCGTCGCTGCGCGGGAACATGTAGAGGCCGCCGTTGCCGATGATATTGAACTCGACTTCTTCTTGGGGCAGCAGGAAAGTGAGTTGGCCCTTGACCGGCATCAGCATCTCGTCGCCGAACAGCGCGTGGGAGCCAAGGCCGGTGCAATTGAAGATCACGTCTTCATCGAGCGCGAGGATTTCCTCGGCGCCGGCGAACTCGCGGATGTCGATCCTGCCGCCGGCGCCGAAGAAGTCGGCCATCACCGCGGGCAGGAATATCGCCGGTTCGATCAGCATGGTGTCGTAATGGCGCGTGAAAGGGACGGGGAAAGGATGGTCGCCGGGCCCCAGGTCGCGCAATTGCGGGTAGAAGTCCGCATATCGGCGCTGGAAATCCTCCTCTTCGGGCGAATCGCTCGAGAAGTTGTAATTGCTGATCCAGCGCACGCCGTAGCGCGGTCCGACTAGATTCTGGAAATAGCGATAGGCAATCGCCATGGCGCGGTCGAACTGCTGCCGGAATGCGGGAGTGACGAGTTCCGTGTCGTAAGTCGAAGTGGGGGACCATTGCCCACCAGCCACGTTGGAAGTGGTGTCCGGCGGCAGGTCCTTTGAATAGATCGTGACGTTCCAGCCCCGGTCCTGGGCCAGGCGCGCGGTGGTCAGGCCCATCACGCCGGCGCCGATCACGGCGCAATCGCGCCGATTGCCGACGCCGGCGAGTTCCACCGCAAGAGTCGATGTACCCCAGGAAAGCGAAATACCGCCACCGCCATGGCCGTAGTTGTGGATCAGTGTCTTGGCGCCGCGCTTCTCGGCCGAGACGTTGAAGCCGTTGCGGCGAAACGGCCGCAGCCCGGCGATGGTGCGAATCACGCGCTCGTCCGAAACCTTTACCCGCCGCAAGGGCACGCCGGAGGGCGTGAAATTGGCCGGTGATGCCGGCGCGCCGGCCGCGCAGGCGCCAAGCAGTGGCAGCGCGCCAAGCGCCTGCAACAGTTGTCGTCGTGAAGTCATGCCCCCTCCATTCGCGAATCGGCCCAAGCATAGCGCAGCAGCGGGCTTGAGTTAATGCCCGCGATTCGGGATTCCGCTAGAATCCCGAAGTTGATGTAAAGGAGATTGAAGCGCCATGCAAACGAAAAGGGTTTCCGCCTTACTGGTTTTCACGCTGTTGACGGGAATTGCCGTCAATGTCCATGCACAGTCCGACACCGTGCGCTACGAATGGGACCTGACTGAAATCTATCCGACGGTGGCAGCGTGGGAGGATGCCATCAGCGCCGTGACCAACCGGCTCGACGCCCTGTCGCGCTACCGCGGCACGCTCGATAACGGCGCCGCCGAATTCGCGGATGCCCTCGAAGCACAGTCCGACACCACCAAGGAAGCCTACCGCGTCTACGTCTACACCAGCCTGATGCGCGACGTCGACCAGCGCGAGCCCGCAGCCCAGGCGCGCTTCGCCCGCGCCCGGCAAATGTTGACCAACCTGGAACAGGCCAGTTCCTGGATGCGCCCGGAAATTCTCGACCTCGGCGCGGACAACATCCGCAGTTTCCGCCAACAGGAACCACGGCTTGAGAAGTTCGGCTTCATGCTTGAAGACATCCTGCGGCAGGAACCGCACACCCTCGACCAGCGCACCGAGGCGATCCTCGCCCAGGCCGGCATGGTGCTCTCGGCCCCGCAGCAAATCTACGAGAACTACGCCAACGCAGATATCCCCTGGCCGACGGTGACCTTGAGCGACGGCGCCGAAGCGACCTTGAGCCAGGCCGGCTATTCCTTCTGGCGCGCCGCGCCCAACCGCGACGACCGCAAACTCGTCTTCGACACCTTCTGGGGCGCCTGGAACCAGTACGCCGACGGCATGGGCGCGACCCTCGCAGCCGAAGCCCAGGCCAATGTCTTCAGCGCCCGGGTGCGCAACCACCCCGGCGTACTCGAAGCCAACCTGTTCGCCGACGGCCTGCCGCCCGAGATCTACACGCAACTCGTCACCCAGGTAAACGACTCCCTGCCGCTGTTTCACCGCTATCTCGAACTGCGCGGCCGCCTGCTCGGCATCGACGACCTGCGCTACTACGACATCTATCCGCCCCTGGTGCAGGCGGAAACCGGCGTCTTCGACCTCGAACGCTCGTCGGAAATCACCTTCGCCGCGCTAGAACCCTTCGGCGAGCAATACCTCGAATTGCTCGAATACGGCCTGTCGCAGCAATGGATGCACAGCCACCCGCAGCCCGGCAAGCGCTCGGGCGCGTACATGAACGGCTCGGTCTACGACGTGCACCCCTACGTGCTGCTCAACCACAACGACGACTACGAGTCGATGTCGACCTTCGCCCACGAATGGGGCCACGCCGTCCACAGCCTGCTCGCGAACGCCGGCAACCCCTTCGAAACCGCGGGCTATTCGACCTTCACCGCCGAACTCGCCTCGACCATCAACGAAATCCTGCTACAGGAATACATGATCGCGAACGCGACCACCGACGCCGAGCGGCTGTTCTACCTCGGCGGCGCCCTCGAACAGATCCGCGGCACCCTGTTCCGCCAGACGATGTTCGCCGAATTCGAACTCGCGATTCACCGCGCCGCCGAACGCGGCGAACCCCTCACCGGCCCGCGCCTGACCGAGATCTACGGCGACCTGCTCAAGCGCTACCACGGCCACGACCTCGGCGTCCTCACCATCGACGACGCCTACACCGTCGAATGGGCCTTCATCCCGCATTTCTACTACGACTTCTACGTCTTCCAGTACGCCACCTCGATCAGCGGCGCCGCCTGGTTCGCCGAGCAGTTCCTGGCCGGCGACGAGGCAGTACGGGACGCTTTCATCCGCGTCCTGAGCGCCGGTGGCTCGGACTACCCGCACAACATCCTGCTCGACGAAGCCGGGCTGGACATGACGCAGCCGGAGGCCTACGAGCCGGTGTTGCGGAGAATGGAGGATTTGATGGATCGGATTGAGGGGTTGTTATAATTTTTCCTTGTATCTCGAATCCGTGCCTTGGAGTCAACCCACTAAACTTTTTGTAAATTGATTTGACAATGCCTCGTCTATTGATTAGAGTTCACTAACGGGGCGCTGGTTACCCGGCGTATCGAGTTCTTTAAAATTTTATTTCTACTCCTGTTGAAGGCGTGTCTACAGCAGTCTTCAAGCGGCACTCGTGCCGAAGGGCTGAAAAGCCCATTATGGCCGGTACTTAACTCCGGCCGCGTCGTGAGTATACGACGCATACCTTGCTGGGCCGCACTGATCGAGTGTGCGACTACGAAAGGGCCAATGCTTGGATTATGTCCCTTATGTCAGTCGCGCGTCCTCGAAATGCCGCGTACGAATGTGCGTGAACGCGATCCTAAGGGACGCGCTACTTTAAGCGCGTGGAAGTCTGTTTCACTTGGTTCCGTCAGGACCCGTTACGAAGCTGCTGTCTTTTCGCGTGGGGCAATTCTGCCTCGTAACCGGAGAAATGAAATGAAATTTAATGAGCTGAAAGCAGCACGGAGATTGATAACCAAAGTGCTTGCAAATCCTGACATGGAACCAGGTCATCGACATCAATTGCGGAAGGCAAATATGGAATTAAGCAGAATCGCCCAATCGGGCAAACTGGACCGACATCGAGTTTTTCGAGTTGTCGAAATAGTCTCAAGAGTCTTGCTAGACCATATCGAGTCGAGAAACAAAATTCGTTGACCAAAGTGATACAGATTTTTTATGAATACAGATTTCGCGAAAGCATTCAGGGTGATAAGGGCAGCATATGGGCTACAGCAAGCTGAACTCGCGCTATTGATTGGAATCAGCGCGAGTCAGTTGTCGCTCATAGAAAAAGGCAAGCGACAACCCAGCTTGAAAGTTGTTGGCGGGCTTGCAAGCGCAGTCGATATACCAATGTCTTTGATTACGCTGCTTGCATCGGACCCGACTAGTATCTCGGACAAAGATGTGTCGAGCCTTGCCGATGCGCTACTAAGGTTGCTAGTGAATGCATCCGACAATCCACAACGCCCGTTACCTCTTGAGGTCTAAAGTAGGATGGAACCATTGGTATCAATTCGAAAACTGGAACGACTGCTTGGAATTCCTAGGCACGCGCTAAGGGAGCTTGCAGAAAACATTTCGAGGCACTACCGAGAAATTCCAATTAATGGGTCTGAAGATGCCACTCCTCGGATTCTAAAGGTGCCGGACGAAAGGTTAAAGTTGGTGCAACGGAGAATCCTCAGAAGACTACTCAATGAGTTTCCTCTACCCGCTGCGTCCCATGGAGGCGTACCGGGAAAATCGCCGAAAACGAATGCACAACCACATTGCGGAAAACCGGTGGCCATTGCGATGGATATACGGAAATTTTTTCCAAGTGTGAGCCATAGGGAAGTTGTGAAAATGTTTAAGAGAGAGTTCGGCTGCGGCCGCGACAATGCGTGGCTGTTAACAAGATTGACAACCATTGACGGTCAATTGCCCCAGGGAGCTCCCACAAGTACAGCCATTGCGAATCTATTGCTTGCATCAACGGTTGATAGGCCATTGGAGGAATTGGCCCAGAATCAGGGTGTGACGTTAACCAGATTTGTGGATGATTTTGCGATTTCCGGAACTAATGCTGCTGCGCTAGTAAATTCCGGCGCAAAGGCCGTTTCACGGATCGGATTGCGTGTACACCGTGGCCCAAGAAAGTTAAGAATTATGCCAAGCTCCGGCCCGCAGTGGATTACCGGCTTAAATGTCAATTCGAAAGATGGGCCAAGTATTCCACTAGCAGTTCGACACCGCGTCAGAGCAGCGATTTTCCAACTTGACAGCTTGCCTCCTGATCAGATCATAAAAGCGATCCGGTCGATAGAAGGCCGAATCAGGTATGTAAGCCAATTCAACCCAGGTTCGGGTTTGCGCCTAACTCGCCAGCTAAATGAGAAGCAACAGACTCACGGCAGAGGATTTTCAAGCCAATGAGCAAGGATTCATTAGAAAAATTCATTCCGGTTGAGTTGCGGGGGATAGAGAATCCGCAGACCGAACTGCCGAGGATTGCGAAGGACGCGAGTCTTCTCGCGCGCATCGAACACTCGCTTCATCAGATACCCACGACTCACAACTTGTTGCTGCAGGACTCGCGGCTGCTTGAGCTAACCCCGGAGAGTGTCCATCTGATCGTGACGTCGCCGCCGTATTGGACGCTCAAACGCTACAACGAGCACGAAGGACAAATGGGGTACATCGCCGGCTACGAACAATTCCTGGACGAACTCGACAAGGTCTGGAAGCGTTGCCACAAGGCCCTTGTCCCCGGTGGCCGGCTGATCTGCGTGGTTGGCGACGTATGCCTGTCTCGAAGAAAGAACAATGGCGAACACTCGGTTATGCCTTTGCATGCTTCGATACAAGAGCGTTGCCGCAAAATGGGCTATGTGAACCTGGCCCCGATCATCTGGTACAAGATCGCGAACGCAAATTACGAGGTTCCAGGCGGTTCGGCTTTCCTTGGTAAGCCCTACGAGCCGAACTCGGTCATCAAGAACGACATCGAATACATACTCATGGAGCGCAAGGGCGGCGGTTATCGAAAACCGAGCTTCGAAAAGCGAGTCCTGAGCGTCATTTCGCACCAGAATCACAAGCTCTGGTTTCAGCAAATCTGGCAAGGCGTCACGGGCGCTTCGACCCGTGACCATCCGGCTCCCTTTCCGTTGCAGGTCGCGGAACGGCTGATTCGCATGTTCAGTTTCGTGGGCGATACCGTGCTTGATCCGTTTCTCGGCACGGGCACTACCAGCGTAGCGGCCGCAAGATGGGGCCGCAACAGCATCGGAGTGGAAGTTGACCCCGAGTATCACAAGATGGCGGTCGACCGCGTCAACAAGGAAACCAGCGAATTGTTCAGTGACGTTTCGGTGATAGCTGCGTGAGAATCGAGTCTCGGCTGCGCGGTGCTGTCAGGCATTTCTGGGAAACCCGGGCCGACCAGAAACAGAGGCAGGGATCGGAGTCCGGTTTGCGCGACCATGGCAATCGGGGCGCCGCGACCGGCGGTAAGCAACTGGACGGATTCGTACAACTGTTCGCTTACCTTCTGATTGAATCCGGAATGCCGGAAGCCCATGTGCATACGCAAAAGAGCCAAACGACGCTGCCTGGATTCTTCAGGCCAACCAAGCAGTGGGATCTGGTAGTCGTACACGAAGGAAATCTGGTTGCTACGATCGAATTCAAATCGCAAGTAGGATCTTTCGGGAACAACTACAACAATCGAATCGAGGAGGCCCTCGGAAACGCCCTGGACCTTCATACGGCTTATCGGGAAGGGTATTTCAAGCCCTCTGCCAGCCCCTGGTTGGGTTACCTGATGATGCTCCAGGAATCTCCAAAATCCATGCGCCCGATAAAGGCGAAGGAGCCCCACTTCGAAGTGCACGAGGAATTCCGCGGCAGTTCGTATGTGAAACGATACGAAGAGTTTTGCACAAGGCTGGTTCGAGAGCGCCTGTACAACGCAGCATGTCTGGTGACGTCGAACCGATCTCAAGGTCTGGAAGGCTGGTACCGTGAACCGTCTGAAGAAATCAGTTTTCAGCGGTTTGTGGGTTCTCTGCTCGGACACGTATCCGGCTATCTGAAAGTGCATCGCTAGCGAACGGCGTCGCATGGGCCACCCACCCTGCGGCATTGAATCTTGGCTCATTCAAACGCGGCCATCCGGTCGAGTTCGCCGGGCCAACCGAGGATGCGTTCGTCCGCTGTCAACAGCCGATGGCCGTCGAGCGCGGTCGCGACATTGAGACGGTCAGCGGGGTCGGGGTGAAATTCGTGGAGAACGGCCGCTTGCAGTCCGCTTTTCCCTTTGTCCAGCTTCCCACTCGATGTCCAGCGGTTCAACGATTTCGCCGAAGATTTTGATCTTGTTCTTGTCCACGCCGAGCAGGCTGACGGGCTTCTCCGTTTTCCGCTTGCCGGTTCTGGTGCTCATCCGCATTCACCTGGATTCGTGGTTCAGTCCATTATAGCGTAGCGGCCCAGGGTCGATACCTTCGCTTTGGGTTTCCGGTAGAATCGCGAAGTGCATAGAGGAGATCGCTCAAGGGACACCCATGAAAGCTGTAAGCGTTCGCGAGTTCAAGAACAGTCTTTCGGCGGCGTCGCGCACGGCGCGCGAGGACGCCGAGTCCGTGAAAGGGTAGGACATCATGGCGACGGTGACTGTTTCCCCCAAATTTCAGGTCGTGATTCCAAAAGAGATTAGAGATGCAAGTGGAATTGTCGCGGGACAGAAGATTCAGATGATCAGTTTCCGCGACGGGATACAGCTTGTTCCGATCGAACCTATCGAGAGCTTGAGAGGAATATTGGAAGGCATGGACACCCATATTGAAAATGACCGTTGAAATAGTCGATGACCTCGCGAAAGCCGCGCAACAACAAGCGGCGAGACACAACATTGCGTTCAGGTCATGGATAGACCGCGGCTGGCGGGCGTTCGCAGCGTATTTCTGTTCCATAGGTAAAATATCGCCGGGAGCACAAGTAGCGTTATCAGCACCGCGCTGACCATTCCCCCCACCATGGGAGCCGCAAGCCGGCTCAATACTTCGGAGCCCGTGCCCGTGCCGAGCATGATCGGAAACAGTCCGATTATCGTGGAGCCGGCGGTCATCAATACGGGCCGCACTCGCAAACTGGCGCCATGAAGTACGGCATCGAACAGCGTTGCGTGTTTTGGAGAATCGCCGGTCGCCGCATTTCCATCCAGAAACGATTTATGGCATCGGTTCAGGTAGACAAGCATGATGACCCCGAGCTCGATCGCTACGCCGGCGAGCGCAATCAGGCCTACGCCGACCGCGATCGAAAAATTGAACGACATGCCGTACATCAGCCAGAAACTGCCTGCCAGGGCCAGGGGCATTGTGCCCATCAGCATCAGGACCGGCGCGACCTGCCGGAAATTGACGAACAGCAATACGACAATGGCGGCCAGTGTCAGCGGCACGATATAGGTGAGTCTTTCCCTGGCGCGGAGCATGTATTCGTACTGGCCCGACCAGTTGATCGAATAGCCGGCCGGCAGATCGAGTTGTTCGTCCACGGCCTGCATCGCTTCCTCAACGTATCCGCCGACATCGACCCCTTCGATATCGATGTAAACCCAGCCGTTGATTCGCGAGTTTTCGCTCTTGATGCCGGGTGGGCCGTCTTCGATAAACACGCTCGCGACATCGCCCAGAGCTATCCGTTCGCCGGCGGCTGTCACGATCGGCAGCAAAGCCAACTGTTCAGGTGAATTGCGATAGGACTGGGGGTAGCGGATGTTGACCGGATATCGTTCCAGGCCTTCAACGGTTTGTGTGACGTTCACGCCGCCGATGGCCGAGCCGATCACCTCCTGGACATCGGCTATGTTCAAGCCGAAACGCGAAGCCTTTTCCCGGTCGATATCGACCTGGATGTAACGCCCCCCCGCCACGCGCTCGGAATATACGGACGCCGTGCCTTCCACACCGGACAGAATCGATTCCAGTTGCTGACCGATATCCTGAATCTGCGCGAGATCGCTTCCGGCGATCTTGATGCCGACAGGTGTCTTTATGCCGGTCGCCAGCATATCGATGCGGGTTCTGATCGGCATCACCCAAGCGTTGGTGAGGCCGGGAAGATTGACCAGTCCGTCGAGTTCGGCTCTCAGCGATTCCGGAGTTACGCCCGGTCGCCACTCGTCCTGGTCTTTCAACTGAACGAAGGTTTCGATCATCGTCAGCGGCGCAGGGTCGGTGGCGGTTTCGGCCCGGCCGATCTTTCCGAAGACCGTTTCCACTTCGGGAACCGAGCGGATCAACTTGTCCGTCTGTTGCAGCAATTCGCGCGCCTTGCCGATGGAAATGCCAGGGTAGGTCGTCGGCATATACATCAGATCGCCCTCGTCCAGCGGCGGGATAAATTCGCTGCCCAGGTTTTGCAATGGCCACCAGACGCTTGCGCCAACCAGCACCGCTGCGGCCAGGGTGATCTTCGGATAGGTCAAAACGGTCTTGAGAACCGGAACGTAAGCTCGAATCAGCATATTGTTCACCGGGTTTTGCCGTTGCGGGCGAATCCTGCCCCGAATGAAATAGCCCATGAGCACGGGTATCAGCGTCACCGCCAATACTGCCGCGGCCGCCATTGCATAGGTTTTGGTGTAGGCCAGCGGGGAGAACAAGCGTCCTTCCTGGGCCTCCAGGGTAAACACCGGCAGGAAACTCACCGCGATAATCAGCAAGCTGAAAAACAGCGCCGGCCCGACTTCAGCGGCCGAATCCGCAACGATACGCCAGCGGTTCTCGCGGGTAACCTGCTGGCGCTCCATGTGCCTGTGCAGGTTCTCGATCAGCACGATCACACCGTCGACCATCGTCCCGATGGCGATCGCGATGCCGCCCAATGACATGATATTGGCGTTCAGGCCTTGCGCATACATCACCAGAAAGGCTACGAGAATGCCGATCGGCAAACTGATGATGGCGACCAGGGACGAGCGCAGATGGAGCAGGAATATCACGCATATGAATCCCACGAGAAGCAGTTCCTGCGCCAGTTTCTCCCATAGATTGTCGATTGCCCGCGAGATGAGTCCGGATCGGTCATAGACGGGAACGATCTCCACCCCATCCGGCAGGCCCTGCTGCAACTCCTGGAGTTTCGCCTTGACGCCGTCGATGGTTCTTTGGGCGTTTTCGCCATAGCGCATGACGACCAGGCCGCCGACCGTTTCGCCTTCACCGTTGAGTTCGGCAATTCCTCGCCGCATCTGCGGGCCGAGATTGATTTCGGCGACGTCTTTCAGCCGCAGCGGCGTGCCGTTTACGTTCACGCTCAAGGGGATGTCGGCCAGATCGTTTTCGCTCTGGATATAACCCGACGCGCGAACGATGTATTCGGCTTCCGCCATTTCCACGACCGAAGCGCCAACTTCCTGGTTGGCGCGCTGAATCGCCGTCCGAATTTGCGCTAGCGGCAAATCAAAGGCGCGAAGTTTTTCCGGATTGACGAGCACCTGGTATTGCTTGACCATGCCGCCCACCGAAGCGACTTCCGATACGCCGGGCACGGTTTGCAGTTCGTATTTTAGGAACCAGTCCTGGATGGAGCGCAATTCGCTGATATCGTGCCGGCCGGTCCGGTCGACGAGCGCGTACAGGTAAACCCAGCCCACGCCTGTCGCGTCCGGCCCCAATTGCGGCCGGGCGCTCGCGGGCAGGGAGGGCGCCACCTGGCTCAGGTATTCGAGCACGCGCGAACGAGCCCAGTACAGATCGGTGTTTTCGTCGAAGATCACATAGACGTAGGAATCGCCGAAAAAGGAGTAACCGCGGACAGTTACCGCGCCCGGCACCGACAGCATTGCAGAGGAGAGCGGATAAGTAACCTGGTCTTCCACGACCTGCGGCGCCTGTCCCGGATAGCTGGTCTTGATGATGACCTGTACGTCCGACAGATCGGGTATCGCATCCACCGGAGTGTTTCTCAGGGCGAACACTCCCGCGGCCGAGACAATCACGGTGGCCAGCAACACCAGCAGCCGGTTTGCTATGGACCACCGGATAACGGCTTCAATCATGACGGACTCCTGACAAGCTTGAATATTGGGTGCTGCCGGCGATGAAAATCGGCCTATCGATCGATCGTTTCGTCATCGTGGTTCATCGGCATTTCGTCATCGTGGTCCATCCGCATGAAATCCGAAGTCTTGCTGGATTCGGAATCCAGCAGAAATTGCGCGGAGACGACAACCTGCTCGCCTTCTTCCACGCCCTGGGTGATTTCCGCGTATTGGTCGTCCAGTCGTCCCAGGCTGACGGCAACCGATTTGAAGCGTCCATCGCCCGCGGCCAGTACCAGGCGATCCTGTCTGGCCGTGCGAATGACGGCTTCTCGCGGAACCGTTAATACGCCGTCCGCGGCGTCGGCGAGAATCGTCACGAACGCAAACATGTTGGGTTTCAACAGGCCGTCGGGATTTTCGAATCGCAGCCGGACGCGCGCGGTGCGTGTCTCCGCGTTGAGGGTCGGGTAGACGTAGTCGACGCTTCCTTCCCAAAGCCGGCCGGGCAGGTAGTCCAGCGACATCGTGACCGGCAAACCCGCTTCCACCAGGGCCGCCTGGCGCTCGAAGACTTCCGCTTCAACCCATACGTCATTCAAGGTGCCGATCGACATCAGTGTCGTTCCGGGTCCGACGAAAAAACCTTCGCGAATATTGAGGTTGTCAACCACGCCGGACTGGGGCACATAAAAGGTAAGCGTTTGCCTTACCTGCCGCGTGCTTCGCAATTCGTTGATTTCCTCATCGCTTATCTGGAGCGCCCGTAATTGATCTTCGGCGGCCTGCACGAATCGTTCGTTATCTCGATTGAGCGCGAGGAGAAATTCTTCCTGGGCATTCACCAATTGGGGGGAATACAGCGAATACAAAGGCTCGCCTTCTTCCACCGGGTCGCCGGCGGCCTGCACGTAAAGTTGTTCGATCCATCCTTCGACTCGCGGGTGAATATGCACGAGTTGATCTTCGTCGTATTGCACATAACCGACCGTGGTAATCCGGGTATGCATCGAACGGCGCTCTACCGGCGCCGTGCGCACGCCCAGGTTGTTGACGACGGCCGGCGAAATGAAAATCATGCCCGGATTGTCCGCGTTCATGCCGCTGTCCGCGTATACCGGTATCAGGTCCATGCCCATGGGCGACGTGCCGGGTCCGTCGCGGCGGTAATTCGGATCCATGGGCGCCACCCAGTAAAGAGGGGCTGCGGCGCCGGCCTGTTCATCGCTGTCGACAGCGGACATGCTCATTCCGAATCTCGTCAGAAAATGAGTCGCGGCCGCGGTCGCCGCCAGAGCGAGTATCGTGTAGACGATTGACTTGTTCATGGTGAAATGCTCCCGGTGTTGTCTCCTTCGACTGAGACCAGGTAATAGTTCAGTTCGGCAATGGTTTGCAGCCGGTCGATCTGGATGTTCAGGAAGTCGATGTTTGTGTTGAGTTCGGCGATGCGCGCTCTCACGACTTCGGCGAAGTCGCCGGCTTCATTGGTGTAAGCCGTCAGCGAGGCCTCGGCCTGGTCGCTGATTTCCTGCAAGAGGCGCTCTTCATAGAGCGATTCGCGCTGGCTCAGCCGTTCCAGGCGAGCCAATGCGGCTTCAAGGCCGGCGAGCATCGACCGCAGTTCGAGAGTTTTCTCGGTTCGGGCGGCCGCCTCGGTGGCCTGGGCCGCCTGCACTTCCTTGTCCTGGCGATTGGTAGTGAACATCGGCAAATCGAAGCTCACTCCAAAGGAGACGAAATCGCTTCGGTAAACTCCCATTGGATCGTCTTCCCTATAGCCGTAACTGGCGTTGACGCTCCATTGGGGTTTGTATTTCTGTTCCGCCAACCGTATGCTGGTGCCCTCGGCGACGATTTTCTGATCTATGGATCTGATTCGCGGGTGCGCCAGTAGCAACTGTACGAGTCGTTCGGTACGGTTTTGTCCGACGGCGAGTGATTGGCCGAGCGTCAACATCGGCAGCGAATCGCTGAGTTCAATGTCGTTCATGTCGGTTCCGGGGAGCCACTCGTGCAACCCGGCGAGATTCACTTCCTGTTGCTGCTGCAACTCCGTCAGCCGGTCTTCGAGACGAGTGAGTTCGAGTTGCGCACGCACCAGATCCTGTCTCCGGGTTTCGCCGACCGCACTGGTATAGCTCGATTCGGCCACATCGACCAGGTACTCGAACAGCGCACGGTCTTCTTCTATCAACTCCCTGGCCCAGCGGTTGCGATAGGCCTCGAGCCACAATCGGGAAACGGCAACCGTGATTCCGGCCAGACGGTCCTGCCGCATCAGGGGCTGTTGCGCGCCCTCTTCACTCAATTGCCGGCGTTTCAAATCGCGTGTTTCGCTGCGGGGAAACGCCTGACTGACGCCGACCCTGAATTGTGTCATCGGTTCCTGGCGGAAGTTGAAGCCGTCTGCCGGCAAGTTTTCGAATCCGATCGATACGATGGGGTCGGGCAAGCTCGCTGCGGCTACGCTTTGCGCCGTCAGCGCGCGTTCCCGGTAGCGGCTTCCGTCCAGCCACGGATCGTTTTCCAGGGCAAGCGATACCGCTTGCTCCAGGGTCAATTCGGCCTGCGCCCAGACCAGCGGCGACAGTGCGATCAACCCTATGAGAGCCGCCTTTTTCAACAGTGAGATTCGTGCCATCGTCAATTGCTCCTTCTGTGTTGCTACTCGCGAATACCCGGCCGCCGCCGTTCTTGCCGATCGGAAATTTATGGTTGGCGCGCCCGAACGACAGGCGCAGCTATGCTGTCAGTGAAGAATTGGCGGACGAAACAGGGGAGCGGAGATCCGGCTGATGACCGACTCGTCAAAGTGGCCGATTGTCGGAGTGACACTGAAGGGAGAAGCAGAATCAGGTGCGGGAAGGGCCGAATAGGCACAGCCGTTCAGAGTGCATGCGCATTGCTGAATGCAATCGTGATTTTCCGTTGAGGACGCATCCGGGCCCGCGGAATGAGGGTGTCCCATCTCCGCGATTTCGATATCCGCACTGAAGTGTGCAAGGGAAGATGTGTTGTCACAGGATATGCTCGCCGCCGCCACAGCCTGGCTGGTGAAAGCCACCAGCAACAGCAGCGCGACGATCCTGTAACGGCAATATCCCTCTTGCATGTTTCTGCTTTCCAATAGAGATGCCTCTACAGGCTAGTTCAATTTCCATGGCAAGTCCAGTTGCCCTAACATCAATGTCAAAGCAAAGCAGAAATGTCCCCTTTTCTCCAAAGCAGAGATGTCCCCTTCGGCCTTGCG
>CAZUSL010000038.1:0-23892 GCA_964622925.1 uncultured Pseudohongiella sp.
GCTTCAATGAGGCCGCCGCCCGCGGGCGGCGGATACTTCATGGTTCCATTATCGCATCTGGGAAATGATTGTGCTTCAATGAGGCCGCCGCCCGCGGGCGGCGGATACCTTCGCGCCGCGCCGGATGGATTCCGAGTATTCAGTAGCTTCAATGAGGCCGCCGCCCGCGGGCGGCGGATACGCAATATCCACCGGCGCGTAGTTCCACCGATTCCATCGCTTCAATGAGGCCGCCGCCCGCGGGCGGCGGATACCTCCTTGATGACCTGGGCGTAGTCCACGTCCGATCCAGCTTCAATGAGGCCGCCGCGCTCGCAACGCAAGGCACACCAATGGCTCCCACAGGTGTTTGCGAGAACCTCGGGCGATGATAGCCCACTTGGCGGTCTTTGCGCCAAATCGTGGCCAGCAACGAGTCTAACTTTATGTTTTTACGGAACATTGAGTAAAGCGAGCGGTCCCAGGGGTTTTTCTCGCCACTGAACCTCTCGTCAACTAACGGCAGTTCAAACGATGACGACTTCCCGATTGACAGGAGCGACTTTCCGCTTCCCCAGTGAGACGATTCGAGGCTCAAGCCATTCCGCAGTCCCGACATCAATGATGACTATATGGTCTTGGCCGTGATGAATCAATTCGTCACAATCGGCGAGCAATTGTGCGTAACGCGTGGACGTTAACTGGCATTGAAACACGGATAACTGAACCCATTCGCCGTATCCCTGCATCATCCTGTATACCTTGCGCCAGCGCTTGTTGTTGGCGATGTCGTAAACGACGAAATAGATTTTTTCGTGATCTTTCAATTTCGGCGCCTCTTGTCTTGATTGAGTTTCAGCAGGAGCAGCGGTCAACGCGTGAGAAAGTTGGGGTACTCCGGTATTTCGCCCAACAAGAATCGCGCGAGTAGTCTGGCCTGCATCTCGAACAGGCGGCGATATTCGACCGTGTATCCGAATAGCGGATGGGTTACTTCCTGGTCCAGACGCCGCTCGAATATCGCGATGAATCGCTTGCGCCCCTTGTCTGTCAGGTTCACGCCGATCGGAGTTTCGATGAAGTCCGACTTGTCGATTTCGCCGTTGTTGATTGCTGTGATGACGCATGAATCTACGATCAGCGACCGGAATGGCTCCATCATGTCCAGCGCCAATGCCGGCCGTCCGTAACGGGGCTGGTGGAAGAACCCGCGAAACGGATCGAAGCCGACCGCGGAAAGAGCGACAACGAACGAGCGTGTCAGCATGGAATAGCCAAAGGAGAGCAGAGCGTTGACCGGATCGGTTGGGGGTCGCCGATTGCGGCCCTCCATGCTGAAGCGCAATTCAGAATCGCCGGACGGTTTCAGCACTTTCGGAAAAGATTGAAAGTAGTGCGAGGCCGCTGCGCCTTCGAGCCCCAGCAGGGATTCGATTTTCCTGGCGGTTCCCACCTCGTTGGAGAGCAATTTCATCGCATGCAGCACCGGCGCCGCAGCTTCCTTGTCGGTCCAGTTTCTGCGCAGCAGCACGCGGCTGTTCTTGATCTTGGCCTGAACCCAGCCTTTCGCCAGCCGCAGGCAAGCGGATTCGTCGAACGAGGCCCGGTACTGCGCCGTTCTCAGTTCGACGTTCGAATGCCCGGCGCCCATGGAATGGCCCAGGAACCAGCCCCCGTAGGATTGCCAGGTGACGGGAATCTCGCGCCGCATCAATTCGTGCAAGGTCGGCGTGGTGACATACACGTTGCCCATGAGAACCAACTGGGAAACTTCCGCGAGTCGCGCGTAGACCGGTTCTTCTTCATCCAGTGTGATCGCCAGCCGGTTGCCTTGCTTGGTCACTTTCGCGCGATTGGCCTGAACATAAACCGGCAATGCGTGCGTGCGGCGCACGGCGATAGGGCGCACATCGTTGCCAGCGGCCCGCAACAGATTGACTTCGTCCGGCATGCAGATCCCCACCAGCGAGCATCGGTTGCACTTGGGGCTGTTTTGCAGCGGGGGAGGGATTTGCCCGCCTTCGACAACCGAGCGCAAGGCGCCTATCGATTGTTTCGTCAGCAGCCGCAACGACTCGTCAAAGGCCACGCGAACCCGCTCTTTCGAGCCGGCGAAATACAGAATGCCTTCGGAGCAGCGATAGCCATGTTCCTCCAGCAACAGGCCCTGGGCGCACAGTTGCACGCGCTCCGGGTCGTAGGCTTTTTGCTTCACGTGAGGCCGTTTGCCGCGCTTGTATTCCACCGGAACGACTTCGCCGTCGGGAGTGGGTTCGACCAGATCGATTTTCGCGACCAGATCGAGCTTCGCCGATGAAAGCTCGACGGAACGGGCGGGTTTGAGATCTTCGGGTTCGGCCTCGGCTTCAGGGTCCGGCAAAGGCTCGGACTTCTTGTCCACCCGGCGGTGAACGTGACGGCCTTCCACCGTATCCGAAGAATCCGCCCATTCCTTCTGCACCCATTCGAGATAAGCCAGCCGCGGGCAGTAAACGAATTCGTTCAGAATGCGCGCCGGGATCAGCGGGCTTTCGGGATGTTTGCCGACATCGAGCGGCAGGGAGAGTTGCAGCGGGGGATTGTCGGGCTCTTCGGTTTCGCTGATCAGGTGGTCCGGTATGGGGCGGATCGTTTCGATGGACATCGGCGGCAAGCTCCCGTTATCTCAAGCCACATAGGACTCTATCGACAGCTTCCGGAGAATTGATAGCAGGCCAGTTGGAGGTTCCCCGGAACGCGTCGCCTCAAACCACTGGGCTGCGGCAGTTCAGTCGATTAAGTTCCAGAACGACCGTTTGCAGCCATGAACATGCCTACATCGACCCTCTCCATGCCTGTCCTGACAGGAGCGAGATCAGCCTGTTGGAAACGGTTTGCGCCGCTTGTGCCGGCCGCCACTCGTAGCCCAACCTGAGAAGGGCACTCATATCCGCGCCGAACTGCGGGTCGCCGAGTTTGTCGGTAAGATTTCTCTCGAACATCGCTCGGGTTACACGACTACGTTCTCGCTCCATATACTCCCGAAATACGCTGACAATTCGCTCGGCATCGCTTCGTTCGTCTGCAAGTCCGGTTGCCAGATCGAACAGGTCCCGCCCCTTGCGCCGCTGATAAAGCGCTCTTAGTTTGGTGGCCAGCAACTCGTCAAGCTCGTAGGTCGTTATGGCAGCCGATCCGCTGTACCAGCGCGAATCGACGCAGAAGTTCACTTTCGGTAAGCCCAGCACGGCAAAGTGTTCTCGGGTGTTGATTTCGATCTTGAGACGCAGGCGCATCGTCGGTGTCTCTTCAGACCAAAATCGGTAACTGAAAGCCACCCGCCCTCGCGACTGTTTCCATCGCGCTTCGCCGAGCCAGGGGTCGAGTAAGCCTCGCAAGCGGTCCATAATGGGTCCGGCAGGGCCAGGCTTGATCTGTACAAGATCAATGTCCTCCGAATAGCGGGCAGGCGGCGACAAATAAAGTTTGTATAACGCCGTCCCTCCCCGGAAGGCCAACGCCTTGGCGAGAACCTGATCGGAAAAAATTTCCGTGAGCGCGCGGCTGATCGCAAGATCCTGCTCGACCTGGAAATCTTCGTTCCAAGGCGCCCGGTCACGCCATTCGCTGATGTAGTCCCTCGGTATCACGCTTCCATCTCGATGTTTGCATTCACGATCAGCCGCCAGTCTTTCGACCTAAATACGCCGCTTGCGTCCACTCCGGGCAGCAACTTGGTGTAGTTTTTCGCTCGCCTTTTCACATTGACCTTCAACAGCGCGGCTTTCTTTCCGGCCCCTACAAGCTCAAGAAGGTAGCCCAGACGCTGCGCCCAGAGGACCGAAGCCGACTCGGAAGCCTTCGCGAGCAACCCGGGGTCCAGTTTCTCACTGAGTTCGGAGAGCGCCCCCGCCACCCTGTCAATGCCGCCGGCGCGACGCATGTACCCGACGAGATCGATCGCGGTCGCTTCCGCACTGGATACCACAACGCTGCCCCGCGGATTGTTGAAACTCTCGACCGGCACCGAAGCCAGGTTTCTGCGGGAAACGAAAACCACCTTGACCGTACCGCAAGCGATCGCCGGACGGTTCCCATTTAGGACTACCTGGAACTCCTGAGGGCGATGGTGTGCCGCACCATGGTACTGCGCGGCGGAAAGTAATCCGACATAGTACCGGACCTTCCGGTGTTCCATGAGCGCCGGAACAAACTGGTCCGCGGGCAGGCATCCTAGCTGTCTGTACTCAGGTGGCACGATAACGTAAAACCCCCTCGCCGGGCTTGCGATATCCCCCTTTGCCGCCAACCGACTCAGCGACTGACGCGCTGCGGCAGCCGAGATCCCGAGAGCTTGACGGATTTCAGACGAAGTAAAATTGTACCGGCCGCGAGCAGCCAGATTAAGGATGTAGTCACGCGCGCGAGGGGCGACAGAATCATACATTACTGTTGCAAAGTAACACTATTCGTTGCTTTATGCTATCGATAAATTTTGCTTGGGCCACGATTGGGCAGTTGGGGGCCGAATCGGATCAGTCGATCATTTTCCAGAACGAACGCTTGCGGCCGTGGTCGCGCCTGAGCCTTTGCACATAGGCGTCGTGCGTCTCATGCGTCTGGAAGTCCACGATGCCGGAGGCCAGGCTTGAACACTTCGACAAGTCCCGAACCGCGTATCTGTAGCGGGTCGATTTGCCGCGGCCAAGGGTGTGATCGATCAAGGCGCGGAGAACCAGCGTCGCCGCCAAAGGATAATCGGACATCAAGGCGCGTGCGGCAGGAGCCAGTGTTTCGTAGCGATTTCCGTCAAGAGAATTGGCGTGTTCGACAACCAGCCTGGAAGCCCTGTCCAATGCCCGCCACCAAATGAAAAAGGACAAGGCGGCAAGCCGGTCCTGAAACTGCTGGGCGTGATCGAGCGCCTGCTCCTCGGCCTCTGCAGCCTTGTGACCGCCAAGCTTTTCCAGATATGCGCGCAGATGGGGAATGGACAAGAAACGTTCGAAACAATCTTGGCGAACCTGTTGAGACTCATCGTTCCGGCCAAGCGCTTCCAGCACGCGGATTCGGACATCTTCCCATTCACAGTCGCTCCATCGCCAATCGGCGGCATCCTCCCGAACGGCGGTATCAAGAGCATGCAAAGCCTCTTCAGCGCGGCCCGCCGCCAGGAGCCTTCGGGCTATCTGGGCGGCGATTCGGGGAAATCTGCGGGTCTCTTCGTCGTATTGGGCGATATAGCCGTCTACATCGCCTTGCGCGTCGGCAATGTCCCGCAGCCTCATGCGCGCGACATCGACTCGATACCGCTTATTCCGCTCGTCTTCCGGGATTGAAGCCGAAGATCGAAAAACCTTGCTTGCGGAATCCTTGTCGGTGGGTTTGGTGGCGGCTGTGTTTGAAAACTCGATCACACGCCGCTTCAGACGCTCCAATCCTTCGTTTCCCAATGCCAACTTCAGAATGCCGATGAGCCCGTCGTATTGTCCATAGCCGTTGTTCGTGATCGCCTCAAACGTCCTGTCGGCCAACATGGCCGGGCCGGGTTTGGCCGCACTGGCAATCTCGCCGAGGTCTTCGAGGGCGGAGCAAAAGACCTCGCCGACCGAACCGCCGCTGTCGTCGCAATGCTCGAATACCGGATCCGCAAGTTCCATGAAATCCCACATCAGATCGAGCCCTTCCGCGGCGTCCGCGTTCGCGACACGCTCGACGATGGCTCCGCGCAGGATGTCCAGGTCGTTCGCGAGGGCCGGACTTTCATCCCAGTCGACAAACGAGCGCGGGCTGCGCATGGCGACAATCTGTTTCCGAATTTCCCGGGCCGCCTTTGCCGGACCCTTTACCCCGGCAAGCTCAAGCCTGAGCAAGTCCTCTATCGAGGCGTCGCGGGTACTGATTTCGATCAGCAATTCGGCAAGCCGCCGGGCTCCGAGAGCTTCGAGGTTTTTTGCCTTAAGTGTCTTTCTCGCTGCCATATCACGTCATTGTCCGGGGATGGTTTACGCTACCCGATGCGCCAGCCCAGAGCGATAATGCACCTTTCGCCGAAGGGTTTCCAACCGTCGCGAGGCTGGCCAAGGACCATGCCTCACATGACGCGCCGTCGAAAACAGATTTCGTAAACTTTCTTCCTGTCTTCACTCGATTCATATTCCGTATGGCGGTAATCTGGAGGCATGAAGACGACAATTGATATTCCTGAAGCAGAGCTATCGGATGCCATACGCTTCACTGGAGCGAAGACCAAGCGCGAAGCGGTGGTCAACGCTATCGCGGACTTCAACCGGCGGCAGCGCATGGCTGAACTGATTCGACACGCCGGGACATGCTCCAGGCTGATCACCGTTGTGGAGCTGCAAGCGGTGCGCAGAAAGGGTTGATGTGATTCTTGTTCACACATCGTCCTGGATTCACTTCCTTTTGCTGGAGAGCGTTTAGCAGCGTTGGTTTGATTCATTGTGGCCAAACCTGACCGTGCCGAATGGGGCAAATTCCCGGATGTGCTGATCCTGAAAGACGAATCGTCCGTCAAGCGGCATCCCCTCTACCCCGCCGCCAAAACCGGAGACGCGAACGCGGCCGACTCTATGATTCGGGAGTTGCTGACAAGCGATGATTTTGAAGTGCTTCGGCGTTTCGTGGATGCCCACTGCGAGGAAACCAAACCCGTATTGGTTGCGGCTCATGCGTATGAGATGCAAGGCGTTAATGCGATTCCGGCAGCGCTGGCGCAATCGATCGGTCAAGCTATCGGTTGCGCGTACGACAGCCGTGTCTATCAAACCAA
Source organism: uncultured Pseudohongiella sp. (assembly GCA_964622925.1). Classification (GTDB taxonomy): domain Bacteria; phylum Pseudomonadota; class Gammaproteobacteria; order Pseudomonadales; family Pseudohongiellaceae; genus UBA9145. The sequence continues at coordinate 6,752 of CAZUSL010000038.1, forward strand.
TATCGTCTCCCATACGGGTGCCGATGGTTACGGACGGCTTGCCCGGCAAGCGCTTTTTGACGGCGATGTCGAACAAGGCCAAACCTATGTGCTGGTGGATGACTTTGTCGGCCAGGGCGGAACGCTCGCCAATTTGCGCGGACACATCCTGAAAAGGAATGGAAGAGTCGCCGCCGCGCTGACGCTGACGGGAAGACCATATTCCGCTAAGCTGTCCCTTTCCGACGAACAACTGAACGAACTGAGGGAAACTCATGGAAAAGCGCTTGAACAATGGTGGGAAGACCGCATCGGACACCCCTTCGATAGACTTACTCAATCGGAGGCTCGGTATCTCGCCCGCTCCCCGGATGCTGACCGAATCCGAGAAAAAATTATTGCGGCAAGGCGCGGATGAAATCGCGGCGGTTGTCAGGCGCAATGCCGTAAGGAACAAGAGCAACGCCTGAAACGGACGGAATCCGGTCTGATTCAAACAACACCGGCACAACTTTTGGATGAGAATAATCCGGGGTCAACAACCGCTTACACAACCTCTCAGCGCCGATCTGGTTGGAACAATCCCAAACCGAAATGGCAGGCGAACCCAAGTGCTAGCGGTCCATCATCGAACGGATCAGCAAAGGTAATTTTCCAAAAGCTCCCATGGCGGTCCGGTTGGCTCTGATTGCGCTTGTTTGATCGGAAACGACGAAAGTCAATCGGACGGCGGTCCCGGCCCCCTGCATTGATGGTTTGTACGCGCTTCAAGTCGATGATTTCAGGAAAACCGCGTATCTCGCACTCGCGCCTGATTTGCTCGGCGACACTTAAGTTCTTCTTGACGTGCCACGGGTGCAAGTACGGCGTTGCCGAGATCCATTTTCGGCTGGTTGCTGTCAGTTCGCCGCAAATCTTACTGTTGCCCATGCCTTCCAACAACAGTCGCCATTCGCCACCGTTGGGTTCCCACAATTTCTTCTTGCGCCGCGATAGTTTCCCGACAACACGTCGGGCTTTTTCGTCAAAACCGGCAGGCACATGCAGCACCACCCTGTCCAGTCGACCGTCCCCGGTGCTGTCAACAGGCAAATAAAAGGCGTGCTGATGCCGGTTGTCTTCGGGTAAGCCGTGGCCGGAAAACAGCGGCGGCGCAAGATGCTTGCCCGCATCGTCCTTGCCGAAAGCGCTCATCATGGCCAGACGCATCAGTTCGCCAATGCGCAGACTATCTTCCGCACGTGGCAGTGGCTTGCCGAGCAGCATGAAACGGGCGGTGGTTGGTTCCGGCAGCGGGTGCGAGTGGCCTTGCGCCTTTCTTTGTGGGCGCAGCGCATCCAGCGGACGGATGTAGTTGATTGGTTGTGCAGCCGGCGGCGAACTCCAACCCTGCCTTTGCAGGTCTGCCGTATCAAGAGATAAGGCCGCAAGCAATCCGTCCGGTAGCGTCTTCCCCAACTTTCTGGCTTGCTTCTCGTCCGCACAGAACCCCTCGCGCCGTTCGACGTACTTGCTGGCGGTAACAGGAGAAAGAACGCTGACTACCTCGCCGTGCAGTTCGCCTGTTTCTCGGTCAATCGGGTCTTCGCCCGGTCTGCAATTGGGCTTTGGCAGGTCTGCGACCCGGCAAGCCTCCACCCAGGATTCCGCCCGACCGAAAAAGCCCATCACACCCAGCAAATCATCGAGCAGTTGCGCCTGTTCGTCTGGCAATTTGAGATCGGGCCAGCCGATGTGCAGGGGCGTGTCGCGTCCCACTGCAACAAAGGCATCGTGCACCAGTGAAGTTTTTCCCGCCTTCCATTGCGGCATGTAGTGCCGGGTATGGCTATGGCTGGCGACGGGCAAATGAAACTCGGGTGATTCCTCGGCGAGAGTCTCAATCAGAGCGCCCAAAGTGGCTTCGTCGTGTTTACCTGTGATCTTGACCTTGTGATGCCAGGTCGCAATTAGCGCGCGCAACAAACGCCAAGGTTCCGGGGGCCAATCTACGTCACCCTCGTTGACGTGCCGCCCCCAGGGGTTGCCGTGGTAACGCCCGGCCAGAAAGCGAAATTCAATAGCGAGCATGGCAACTATTTTTGGTAGGTGACGGTGGTGGTTTGAAAGTCGATTCCCGCATCGGAAATCAGATCAGGTAAAGCTTCCCTCAGATCACTTAGCGCAGGCAACTGAAACCCATTGGGTCGTTGTACTTCCACACTCTGGCAATCCAGATCGCAGGCGGTGCGCAAACGCAGACCCGTTTCAAGAAACTTGCGCACCTTGAACAAGCCCAACGCGACCAACAGCATTTCAACTTCTCCAGAGAAGCCATAGCCGCGAATCTGCGCCAGATCGAGATTGAAGTAGGCTGTGATTTTGGGCGAGACAAACTCGTCTCGGGAGAAGGGCACATTGCCGAATCCTTTGCTGGCCTCACCCGATGGATTTACCGAGTCGTTCTTCACTCCCCCGCTTGCAGCCACCTTGACCTCTTTGGCTTCTATGAAACCAGACAGGGCACGAGGCAGGCGCAAGCGACCGCCAGCCAAGTCCTTCTTCGCCAAAAAGACGCCATGCAGCAGCGCATTGACATCCAGCCTTAGCAGAACATTTGCCAACTTGCGAAGATTGACCATACCTTCTTCCATGTCGGCAAGTTCACGTTTAAGCAAATCGAAAACCGTTTTGTCCTTACCTTCAAGGATATACGGTGAGTTGATGCGGTGTGCTGCCAACAAGGAGTTGATCAACGGATTGGCATTTTTGTCCAGTACCTTGACGACAGACAAGCCGCGCAATTCTGGCACCCAGTCATCGGCGGTTTCATCCCAGCAAACGTTCTCCAAGCGGTTGGCCATGCTCTGCGCGGATTCCACCAGCAACATTGATTCGCCGTTAGGCCCTTCGTATTGCGCGGCGCCAATTTCGGGAAAGCCAGTGGGTTGAAAGCGTGTGCCTTGCACAGGTTCAAGCTTGGCTTTGAGCAACAGGCGCGGTGCATTGTCGAGAGCGTTCAGATTCAGTGACATGGTTGTTTCCTTGGTTTGGTCGAAGTTTACGGGTGGCAACATTCAGGATGCCTCGGCGAGAGATTCTTGAGCCGATTCAAGCACCGCGCCCGCCAGGGCAGATGTCGCACCAAAGTTAAGTGGAATAAGCAGTGCCGCCGCAAGCCTGCGGGGATCAATGCCAGCCAGATCAGGCAATTGGTTCAACGGCATGACAGGTTCAAGGCCGGAGCTGCGCAGTCGCTTCCAGGCAATTTCGATAGCTCGCCTTGACTGCTCACGGTTGCCAATGGCAAGTTTTGAAACCAGTTGAGGGGGCACGGGCACACGCTCGCCATCTTGCAAGTGCCCCAAGTTGTGCAGCGTCGCATCTGGCGTCAATGCCAGCTTGCACAGGGCGTAAGCGGCGTGTATCTCACCATCTCCGGCCTTTTTGTCGGGGCTTTTAGGTATTTTGCAAAGGGAAAGACCCGCCAACAGGCCAAGAATTTTTGCATCCATCCGCTCGCTTGACAGAAAGTGCATCAGGTCGGCAAGACCAATGCCAGCAATGCTGCTTAGGGGCTTGTCAGTGAAACCTAGTCGGGCCGGTAGCGACAGCCGCAAGCGCAGAAGTGCAATCAAGGTTGAAACGAGATCCTGTTGGACGGAAGTCTGGCCACGAATGCAGCAAGCGGGGTCTTTCTTGTGCTTCTCGCTTTTGCATGCCTTCAGCAACCATTCGTTGCCGTTTGCATGGTGTATCGGAAACAACTGGGAGCGCATAGGCAACGCTTGATCTGCGATGCCATGTAAACTTGCCAAGGCACAGGCGATGCGAAATTCAGGGCTTTCGTCGTCCGTTTCCCGCACCCATTCCGCCGACAGTTGCGGGACGGGAGAAACATCGTCGTGTGCTTTGGCACTGCGCGACAAAGCACTCTGGATTTCGCCTAGCAAGACCAGTAGAGATTGCGTCTGATCGGGACTCGGCTTGCGCTGCGCCATGACGAACAGTACGTTCTCAAGCCGATGGCTCAATTCGGCAAAGCGGTTTGCAGTATTTTTCCCCCGCGAAAAACGGAGAAATCTTGTCAGCCAGTCATTGCGCTCAAGTTCATCAATCCATTCGCTTTGAGGATTGGTCGTAACCTGCACACGCTCCAGCGGTGTGGCAAGATAGTTGTTGCCGGATCGCATGAGCAAACCATAGCGTTGAAAGCGGTCCACACCGCGATAACCCCCCAAGCGATGCACGGCCCGAACAAAATCCAGCGCATCTTTGGCAGGACGGGTGCCGAGCGCGACGCGCCCTTCAGACAACAGAAAACGGATTTCCGTGTAGTTGGCAGAATTGCTCCACAGCGGCATCCACAATTCACCTCTGGATGAAGCAGCATCATCTACGCCTAAGTTGCCACTGCCCGCAGACACGGCACGCACCGTAAAGGGATAGCTCAGGATGCCCTCTCCAGAATGTTCATTGCGACGCACCGTTGCGGCGGCAAAAGGCAGGGCGCCTTCGATCATCAACACAAAATCCCACGGATTGATGGTGCCATTTGTTTCGAATCCTGTTGTCGCATTTGGGCCGCCAACCTGCCCCGGAGCAAATTGACCGATGGCCTGTTTGCCCAACCCGGGTGCTGGTTTTGCAAACAGGGCAAGATCGAGCATGTCGGCAGACTTGGGGGTTCCCTTTCCATTCTCTGCATCAACAAGGTCAAGCAGGCGCTGCATGAAGTTGTTGGTGAAATCGAGCCTTCCATCATTACCGCCCGTGCCGAGCAGGGGTGGAAACTTTTCCTTCTCTCCAGCCAACAGAATAGATGCGTCAAGCCACTCTAAAGCATCATCAGGCAACAGGCTACGCAGACGATTCAGCAGTTTAGTTTTTGCTTCGTTCTTGGGACTTGCTTCGCGCTGCAAGCCTTCAAGATCAAGAGCGTGTTCCGCAATATTCAGAGACAAACGAAAAGCAGACAGACGCGAGATGCCGCTTTCTTTGATTTTTCGCAATGCTGTCTGATTGTCATTCTGGTAAAAGCCGCTTCCGCCGTTCCACGGCGCCAGAACCGGAGTCGGGGCGTAGTCATCAAGCAGGTAGCGAGTTAGCGCATCGGCAGGCTTCGTGGATGTCAGGCGTAGATTCTCGCCAACCCAGGCGGCCTTTATTGCAGGATCGCAATTGCTCAGAATGCGCAAAATTCCCAACCCCTTGAGATAACTGGCAAGCGGCGTGGGTGTGCAACCGGTAAGCACGATTTCGTGGGTTTCAGACACGGTTTGGGTCTCCTTGCTTTTGTTCTTCTGCCGAAGCGCGCCAGTCCGCCAGACGCACCAGCGTTTCCAACCATGCAAGGTGGAACGGTCCGTGTTCTTCCAACAGGGCAAGGGTTCGGGCAGTCCAGGAACTGCCTTGTTCTCCTTCGCCCAACTCCATCAGGGCAAGTTTCAATTCAACCTCGTCGCTTTGCTCGCCATCAAACGAGAGTGCCGGAAGCTGGTCACCTTCCCAGACGCCACGTGCAAAACGCTTTTTGGGGTTTTCGGGTGGAGTTTCATTCGGCATCGCCCGCAGACTCATGCGCACCTTTCCATGGTGGGCAGCTATCAAATACGCGATCAAATCAATTTTGCTGTGCGGTTTGTTTGGGTCGTCATGTTGCGCCAGCCATGCCAGCGCTGAGGCAAGTTCGTGGCGGAAATACGGTCGGGAATGTCGGCGTCGGCAGTCCGACTTTGCGAGTAGTTTATCCTCAAGTGCTGGGCTACGACCGTGCATAGTTTCCTGAAACACATCATGCGCCTTGCCGACATCATGCCAACGCGCTGCGCGGATGACTTCATCGGCATTGGCGCCTTCACCCACCGCAGCACAAAGTGATTTGGCTGCGCCAGCGACGTTGCCGAGATGATCCGCAAGCAACACGGAGGTTTTACCGTGAGACCGCCAATCATCTCCGAAGCTCTTGTTTTGCTTGTCTTGTTCACATTCAACAATTAAAACCGGCTTCTTCGCCTGTTGTCCATCGCCGGTAAACCCGAGCGTTTCGTCATAGCCGCCATCAGCGGCATCCAATAGCAGTGTCATGCCGGGACGTGGCCCACTGTCCAGGCGTTGCCACTGCATGGCCAGACTGTTCCAGTACCAAGCGGGGCGTTTACCCTTACCCCTGCCGATACTTTTCGCCTGTCCCAAGCTGACAGGGCAAAGTTCATTGCGATGCGGCGCCGGTTGCGCTTCCGGCTTGTTCAGGTCTTGTCCAAAATCCCGCCAGAACACTTGCAACCCCGGAGCGCCCTTGTCTCTGATGTAGTCGGATACGTCCACATCAAAACCGGACAAGTCCGGGTCGGTATTGAACAAGTCCAACAAGTCCTTGCGCCGCAATACGGCTGACAGCGGGCGCTCTTCGTCGGTTGGCGGCAGGTTTCCGGGGCCAACATCGTCAAGTTCTACCAGCTTTTCCCGCGCATGTTGCAGCGCTTCGCTCTCATAAGGCAAAGCGTCCGCGCCTTTTTCAATGTCAATCCAGAACGCTTGTGCGGCGTTATCTATTTTGTGCTCGCCGTAGCGATTGCAGCGGCCAAATCGTTGCACCAACGACGACCACGGAGCCAATTCGGTGAACAGCGTTTTTGAAGAGATATCGACCCCGGCTTCAATGGCCTGTGTGGCGACGATAATGCGATCCGAGACCGGCGCATTCAGCTTCTTGTTTTGCTGGCTGCGCTCGACTGGGCGAAAACGCGCATGGATAAGTAAATCATCATGCTCTGGCCGGTCTTGCCGAAGCTGCTGAAATAGCTGCTGGGCGCGATCTACCCGGTTGATTATCACCAGTGTTTGGCCATCCGGGCTGTGCTTTTTCAATATGGCTTCGGTGAGCTTCGCAACGTAGATACTCATCCCATCTTTCTTGCTGGCTTCCGAGGTGAGGGTTATTTCAGCGCGATGCAGGGCTTTCCGCGCATCAAGTCGCTCGGCGGCTTGTGTGCGGTCAGCATCATTCAAGCCCAAGGGGTTGAAGTCAGGTAGTTGATCAGCAAGGTCAACCGTGCCCAACCAATCTTTCTTGAGTGTAGCTGAAAGCCAAATGGAACGGCTGGATTTTGCAAGCGGAAATTGGCGGCGGAATGCTTCCAACTGAGCCGAGGTCGCCAAGCCTGCTCCCATAAGTTGCACTTCATCGAACGCCCACAGGCAGTCGTTGTGCAGCAGAGCAAAGTGAATCGGCCATTGGTAACGGCTCATGCCGTAGCCACGCATAAGTGCGCGAGAAAGCAACATGTCCTGTGTGCCTATCAGGACCATGTCCTCTTCCGGGTGCTCGGCCCAGGTCTTCAGGTCTTGCTCGCCGCCTATCAGAAGGTGAACCGAAACCTTGCCCTCGCCAGCGTCTCCCAGAATGTTCAGGTTTTCTAGCCAACCGCTAATGTTCTCCTGAGTCTGCTCCACCAATACCCGCATTGGCAGACACCAAATCAACCGCCGGGGAGTGACTTCATCAATGTCAGCTTTCCGCCCACCCTTTCGCCAACCGCGCTTGTAGAGCCAAGCCAGGGTGACAGCGGCCGTTTTTCCCATACCAGTGGGGATATCCAACAGTTCGGGCCAAGCGGAATCGCTGGCTAACCGCTCCTGATATGGGTAAGGCGTTCGCTGGCCTTGCGCGAAGGCAGTGCGGAAGAAATCAAGGTAATTTTCATTCATTCCTTTCTTCCCAGGACCTTGATGGTAACTGCCGAAATCTCGTGGGCGGCTCGTCTTAACAACTCGTCTTCGTATTCGGTCAGTATTCTCGGAGTGGGTGAGGTACCGAGTTTCCGGTTAAGCAGGTCGACCGAAGGTGTGGCAGAAATGTCGTCGCCCATGCTTTTCGGTGCCTTTGGCATGAGTTTTCCTTGTTTCATTGGCGAGCTTGGTGAGGGGCACGAGTCTAGCACATCAAACTCGCCGAATAGTGAGCTCGCGCATGGCAACGGCGATTCTCATTTTGGTATCGCTCCCAGCCCTGATTGCAGGCCGAGGCTACTGGCGGAGATTCTGCGACTGCGCTTCGCTTCGCGCAGAATGACGGTCGAGGGTTGCACAGCGCCGAAATGGGAATGCAAGCTTGACAGAAGTTGTCTGCTGACCGAATGTTCATTATTCTCAGTTATACCTATACATCATCACGGGAGTGAGGTATTGTATTTTTTGAGGATTAAATCGTTCGACAGATGACATGGCCGAAAGCGACATCGCCCAGCGTTCCGAGATAGCGATTGCGGCTGTGCTCCCGTCTTCGGTTCGGATTCGGCGTGGCCGCCAGGACGGCCATTCGGTCGACCTTGAACTCAACGGAGAGCCTCTCCGAGTAACCTGGCTGCGTGACGGTGGACTTCGACAGGTGCGCGAACTGATCGGAATCTGGAACAGCCGTCCCGACGTTGTGGTGGCCCGGGTTATGTCGCTCGCCGCGCGCGAGGCGCTTTCGGACGCGGGAATCGGCTGGGTCGATGAGACCGGCGCCGCGGAGATTGCGCGGGGGGCCTTGATCGTATCCAGGGATGGCCGCGCTCCGAAGTCTCCGCGCAAACCGTCAGGTTGGACGCCCGCGGTTCTGGCCATCGCCGAAGCCTTGCTTTGCGGCGGACGAGGGACCGTCGACGATATGCGGAAGATCACGGCATTGTCCGCGGGGAGCGCTACCAATGCGTTGCGCATTCTCACCGATCTCGGTTTCTTGCATGCCGAGGCTCGCCGCGGGCCAAACGCCGCCCGTCGAATTGTCGATCCGGATCGGTTGCTGGACGCATATGCGGCGGCTGCGGCAGCGTTGACGTCTCGGATCTCGATCACGGTCGGAGTGACCTGGCGTGACCCGGCAGCGGGCTTGGCCGACATCGGACGACGGTGGGACCGCGCGGGAATATCCTGGGCAGCTACGGGCGTCGTGGCGGGGTTGGTGCTTGCCCCCTACCTGACTACGGTCGCGGCCGGAGAGGTCTATGTTGACGGAAAGACAGTGGCCAGGCTCGAATGGGTGGCCGCGCAAGCTGGATTGCGGCCGATCGAAGGAGGGAGGCTCACCTTGCGACCGTTCCCCACCGTTACGGCCGAGCGGCTGACTGCGGTAAAGAACCGATTGCGACTCGTCCCATGGCCGCGCGCCTACGCCGATCTTCGAATCGTCGGCGTACGGGGCGAGGAGGCCGCCGAACATCTCCGGGAGACGATGCGTGATTGATTACCTGCCGATCCGCTCTCAAGCGGCGCGAGAAGCAGCGGAGACGGCGCTCGTCCGCATCGTCAACCTCTATGGGGAAAGACCGGAATTCGTCGTCCTCGGGGGGCTGGTTCCGGAACTGCTTTGTGCCGGAAGCGAGTTCCGGCACGCGGGTACGATCGATGTGGACGTACAGGTTGATCTTGAAATCGCCTGTGGGGCGGTAAATGCCGCACGGCTCGAACGAGCGCTCCGCGATGCCGGTTTCGTCCCGGAGAACGCAACAATCTGGCGCTGGGTTGCGGATCGAAACATCGGTGCGCCGATGGTGAAGTTCGAACTACTGGCCGATCTCTGCGATAAACCGGCGGCAGCGGTCATTTCGTTCGAAGCGTGCGAAAACCTCGGGGCAGTGAACCTTCGAGGCACGGGATTCGCGGCGCGCGACATCGAAGTTCGCGAATTGAGCGTCCGGGACGGCAACTTCACATACACCGCGGAGGTGAACGTATCTGGCCTTGCCGGATTCCTGCTTGCCAAGACTGCGGCCGCGTTCTCGCGGCGTAAGACCAAGGACTGGTACGACATCGCATATGTGCTCTTGCATAACGACGCTGGCGGAACGGATGCCGCGGTCGCGCTGGTGAAGAAGCACTTCATCGGCGAGATGGCTACCTTCCAAACGGCGCTTGCCGACCTTGAGGCGAACTTCGAGAACCCGACGGCTCAGGGGGCCCAGGCCTATGTGACCCAAATGCAAATCGACCATCCCGATCTTGACCCCAAAACACTCGCCGCCGACGCCATTATTGCTGTTGGGGAATTTTGTCAGGGCCTGCGCAGTCCCACCACTTTTTGACAAGCTAACCGGGCATTTGTCGAAATCTCAACCGGTGATTTGTCGAACAAACAACCCGATAAATGTCGAAGATTCATCCGGTGATTTGTCGGAAATCCGACAGGCGATTTGTCGAGCCTGTAACGGGATCCTCTCGCCGATGTTGCGCCGCGCCTGGACTTCCGCATATATTCAGTCTACCCCGCAAGATGTTCCCGGCCTAGAGGAGCAGCCTTATGAATTCCGATTCGTTCGACCCGGTGGCGGAAGAGCAGGCGGTCGAGCCTGATGCGCCCGAGTCGCCGTCGCGCCGCGAGTTTCTCGAAACCACCGGCGCGACCGTAGCGGCCTCCACCGTAGTTTCCTTTGCCACGCCGGCCATGGCGCAATCCACTGACGCGGCCGCGCCGCAAAGCGCGATCACCGTCAGCGTCAACGGCGTCCAGCATGAAATCGAAGTGGAAGACCGCTGGACCCTGGCCGACCTGCTGCGCGACGGCATCGGTCTGACCGGCACCAAGATCGGCTGCGACCGCAGCGAATGCGGCGCCTGTACGGTGCTGATGAATGGCGCGCCGGTGTATTCCTGCAGCCAGCTCGCGGTCTGGGCCGACGGCGCCGAAATCCGCACCGTGGAGGGATTGGCGCAAAACGGCCGGCTGACTCCGCTGCAGCAGGCATTCGTCGATAACAACGCGCCGCAATGCGGTTTCTGCACATCCGGCCAGTTGATGTCCGCTACCGCCTTGCTGCAGGCCAATCCGAGTCCGACTGCGGACGAGGCCCGGGCCGCGCTGGTCGGCAATCTCTGCCGCTGTTCCAATTACAACGCCATCGTCGAAGCGGTGGTCGCGGCCGGGGGAGGGGATACGGCATGACACAACCTACCCGAATCGGCCTTGAGCCACTTGAGACGATCGGCCATGACACGCCCCGCATCGACGCCGTCGAACGCGTCACCGGCGCGGCGCAATACACACGGGACTTCAAGCTCCCCGGCATGGTCTACGCGCGTGTGCTGCGCAGCCCGCATCCCCATGCGCGCGTTCTCTCCATCGACGTCACCGCCGCCATGGCCTTGCCGGGCGTACTCGACGTGATCACCAATGACACCAGCCCCATCGTCTGGGGTTCGGGTTGCGTTTCGGGTGGGCGGCAATACAACGATCCGATCAAGGACGCGACGATCCACCGGCGCTATATCTTCAACAATCCGGTGCGCTGCGTGGGCGATTCGGTCGCCGCGGTGGCCGCCACCGACCGCAATATCGCCGAGGCGGCGCTGGAGTTGATCGAGGTCGAATACGAGGAATTGCCTTTCGTGCTCGAACCTGAGGAAGCGCTGGCGGAAGACGCGCCGCGGATCTGGCCCGAAGGCAATATGTGCCCGGATACCCGCAACGAATTCGAGCCCATGACTTCGCGCATCGGCGACGTGGAAGCGGGATTTGCAGAAGCGGATCGCATTTTCGAGCAGCGTTACGAGACCGGATTCGTGCATAACGCCCAGATGGAGCCGCGTTGCGCGCTGGCGACCTGGGAAGGGGACAAGTTGACCTTGTATACGCCGTCCCAGGGCATATCGAATTGCCGCCACGACACCGCCCGCGACCTCGGCCTCCAGGATCACCAAGTGCGCATCGTCTCCCAGTACATGGGGGGTGGTTTCGGCAACAAGAACCAGAATCAGGACGCCGACCTGATCGCGGCGGAACTGTCGCGCCGCATCGGGCGGCCGGTAATGCTCGAATACACCCGCCGCGACGACTGGCTCGGCGTGCACGGGCGCTGGCCAACGGTGCAGGAATACCGGGTGGGCGTGAAGGACGACGGCACCGTAACCGCCATGCAGATGCGCGGATACAGCGGCATGGGGCCGTACCGCAAGAATTCCGGCGGCATCTCCGGCATGGACTACTATGCCTGCCCCAACAGGCTGCGCGAGATCTATCCGGTCTATACCAATCGCACGACTTCGGGCAATTTCCGCGCCCCTTCCGACCCCCATGGCGTCTACGGCGTCGAGTCGATCATGGACGACATCGCTTACGAGATGGGCATCGATCCGGTGGATTTCGCGCTCAGGAACATGCGGCGCCCCACGGAAGAACTGCAATTCACCAACTATTCGCTGGAAGAAGTGATCACTACCGGAGCCGAACAATTCGACTGGCAGGCCCGGCGGCGGGTGCAGCCCGGCTCGGACGAAGGCCCGCTCAAGCGCGGCGCCGGCTTCTCCTTCATGATGTTCCGCGCCGGTCTCGGCACGAGCAGCGCGGTGGTGCGGGTCGACTCGCAAGGCCGATACACCTTGTATGTCGGAGTGACCGACATCGGTCCCGGCGCCAAGACCACCATGGGCATGATCGCCGCCGAAGCGCTCGGCGTGCCGCTTGACCAGGTGGAAGTCGTCTGGGGCGATACCGACCGCACGCCATATTCAGTAGGCGAATCCGGCAGCCGCACGACGATCATGACGGGTTACGCCGTGGTCCAGGCCGCCGAAAATCTGAAGCGGCAGATCGCCGACAGCGGTATGCCGAGTGGCGGGGATGTATTGATCGGCACCGCGACGCCGGTGCCGACCACCGACGGGTTGATCCGCCAGTGCTTCGCCGCCCACTTCGTCGAAGTGGAAGTCGATATGCGCATGGGCGCGACGCGGGTGCTGAAATACACCGCGGTGCACGAATCCGGCCGCATCATCAATCCGACCACGGCAAGGGACCAGATCCGCGGCGCGGCGATCCAGGGCATCGGCCAGGCCTTGCACGAGGATCTGCTTTACGACCCGCGCAACGGCCAGCCGCTCAGTCCGGGCTACTACCGGGGGCGGCATCTGACGCACCAGGACATTCCCGATATCGACGTGACCTTCATCGAGACCGACGATGGTTACGGGCCTTTCGGCGCCAAGACCGCCGGCGAGTCCGGCATCATCCTCGCTCCGGCGGCGGTCGCCAACGCGGTTGCGAACGCCACGGGCACGCGCATGCGGTCCTTGCCGATCACGCGGGACAAGCTACTGCGGGAGGTTTCGGCATGAGAGCGCTGAGCAATCACAACGCGAACAGTATCGCAGGCGCGGTCCAGGCGGCGGCCCGGGCGCGGGCCGAAGGTCGAATTCCCGCTTTCTCCGGCGGCGGCACGGATCTGCTGCAGCAAGTCAAGGACGGTACGGATCCGGCCGATGTCATCATCAATCTGCGCACCGTGGACGAGGCGCGCGAGATCGAAGCGGGCGCGAGCGGAATCTCCATCGGCGGGCTGGCCACTTTGACCCGATTGATGGAAGACGCCGCCGTGCGCGCGCGCCTGCCGGCGCTGGCCCAGGCCGCCGAAAGCGTGGGTACGCCGCAGATTCGCAACGTGGCGACGGTCGCCGGCAACATGACCCAGCGCCCCTGGTGCTGGTACTACCGCAACGGCTTCCATTGTTTCAAATCGGGCGGCGACGAGTGCTTTTCGGTGAACGGCGAAAACGGCCAGCACGCCATTTTCGGCGGCGGACCGAGCTTCATCGTACATCCGTCCGACATAGCCCCGGTGCTGGTTGCTTTCGAGGCGATCTTCCAGCTTGCGGGCCCTGACGGCGAACGCGAAGTTCCGGCGGCGGAGTTCTTTGTGCTGCCGAGGGTCGATCCCGTCAACGAGAACGTGCTTGCCGAAGCGGAAATGCTTGCGCGTATCCTCGTGCCTTCGCCTGCCGAAAACACCGTGAGCAGCTATTACAAGGTCATGGACCGGGCGGCCTGGACCCATGCCGAGATCGGCGTGGCCACGGTGATCCGGCGCGACGGCAATGCCGTGGCGGACGCCCGCGTGGTGCTTTCGGGCGTGGCGCCGATTCCCTGGCGGCTGCGCGCGGTCGAGGAGTTCCTGGCCGGACGGCAGATCACCACCGAGGTCGCGCAGGAAGCCGGCGAGATGTCGATTTCGGACGCCCAGCCACTGGCGAAAAACCGCCACAAGTTGCCTATGACCAGCGCAGCCGTCGAACGTTCCATCATCGGTCTGGCAGCAGGGTGAACGGCGCGAGTGAGCATGGGGCGCAAACCGAAATGAAACGCAGGGATTTCCTGTTCCTCACCCATGCAGGAGACGGCTGCGTGCGTCTCTCCTGCCAGCAACTGTTCATGCATTATCGTGATCTTGCGCAAGCGGTATCTCATGGCGCCGATGCGTCGGGCGAACACGCCGAATGGTGGGCGGGGGAGCCTGAATCCGATCTGGCACTGGAGTCGCCGGAGACGTTTTTTCGCCGCCTCGGCGAAGCCTTGCATGGCAAGCGCAGGCTCGAACTGGCGGACAGGGAGTGGCTCGGCGATGCCGGTTTGCGACGGCAAGTCGAACAGGTATTGAACGCGTTTCGCGCAGCCGGCGGCGAAGTCGTGCCGGCGCCGCAGGCGGAAACCGTGGAGAGCGTGACATGAGAAGATTCCTGAGTTTGCAGGCGCTTTTCATATGCAGCCTGCTCCTGCTCGCAGGCTGCGACCCGCAACAATCCGGCGCCGTCACCAGTCCGGGGTCCGACACGGATCTGGTTTTGGCGGGTCGCGTGCAGGCGGCGCTGGAGTCGGCAAGCGATCTGCCGCGGGAGTTGTCGGTCGAGGTAACCGACGGCGTGGTCCTGGTCTCCGGCGCGCTCGCCTGCGAGGATTGCGGCGGCAACCGCACGCCCGGCAACATCGGAACGATCCAGCAATCCCTCGGTACCGTCGTGCGCGCCGTGACCGGCGTCACGGAAGTGCGGTTCCAGCTCGATTACACCAACGAACTCGACTGACTACAGATCGCTCGGCAGCAGGATTCCCAGTTTCACGCGTTCTTCCCGCCAGAGTTCGATCATGCGCTCGTACAGACCGGGCATTTCCTCCCTCAGGTTTCTCGTCTCGCCGGGGTCGGCGATGACGTCGTACAGTTCGAATGCCGATTCATCGAACAGGCTGTTCGAATGGACGATCTTCCACCTGCCCTGGCGCAGATAGGCCTGTCCGACATGGAAGAATGTCGTCACGTAGTCATCGTCGTGAACGCGGTCGCTGCCGCCCGTCAGCAACGGTAGCATGCTCTCACCCAGCATGGGCAGGATCGAACCGCCCTCGGGATAGACGGCATTCGCGGCTTCGATAAAGGTCGGCGCGATGTCCATGACCGTCACATAGCTGCGATCTATCGCGTCGGACCGATTCACTCCGGCTCCGGCCACGATCAGGGGCGAGACGATGCCGCCTTGCAGGGCGTATGTCTTCACTCCCCGGAACGGCGCGGAATTCGCTTCCGCCCAGGCCGGCCCGAGCGAAACCCAGGACGTGGCGGTTCCCATGTTCTCGTAATCATTGACGTAGTTCGCCCTGACGAAAGGCGCGCGCGGGCCGCCGGCGTAGAAATCCTCGTTGGCAGCGCCGTTGTCGGACATGAAGACGATCAGCGTGTCTTCGTATAGCGACTCGTCCCGCAGATATTGCAGCAGCCTGCCCACGTGAAAATCGAGGTTTTCGACGAGGGCGGCATAGAGTTCCATCTTGCGCGCTTCCAGGCGCTTTTCCGAGCCGCTTAATTCGTCCCAGGGCGTGATTTCCGGATTGCGGGGCGGCAACTCCGCATCACGGGAGACAATGCCGGCGTCCTGCAATTCGAGGAATCGCCGTTCCCGCAAAGCGTCGTAGCCTTCGTCGAATTGGCCTGCATAGCGGTCGAGATAGTCATCGGGCGCCTGCAAGGGGGCGTGAGGCGCCGTATAGGAGGCGACGGCGAAGAAGGGCTCGCCGTCATCCCGATTCATCTCGATGAATCCGACCAGTTCGTCGGTGAAAAGTTGCGAGGAATAGGCGCCGTCGGGCCAGGCGGCGAGTTCTCCGTTTCGCGTATACACCGTGCCGCCTTCGACATAGCCGACGCCGTTGAAATGATTCGCGGTGCCATGCATGACGGCGAAAGTCCGCTCGAAGCCTTTCGCATGAGGACGATGTTCGGCCGCATCGCCGAGATGCCATTTGCCGGCGAAATAGGTGTGATAACCCGCGTCTTGCAATACTTGGGAAACCGGCGCCACGCGGTCGGACAAGTGGGCTTCATAGCCAGGAATTTCCAGTTCGAATGAAAGCAGGGGCAGGATGTATTGCCGCCCCATCCCGGCGACGTGATTGTTGTTGCCGGAATAGAGCATCGCCCGGGTCGGGGCGCATTGGGGCGCGGTATGAAAATGCGTGAATCGTATGCCCTCGGCGGCAAGTCGGTCGATGTTGGGCGTGCGAATGTCGCTGCCGAAGACGCCGAGGTCCGCGTAACCCATGTCGTCCGCGATGATCAGCAGGACATTCGGTCTTTGCGCATCCGCGGCCGAGTTCCAGGCCGATAGCGTCAGCATTATTGCGCACAGCATTCCGAGAACGTTCTTTACTGCCGAAATCATGCGGGTACTCCAGTTTCTCCGGGTCAATGCTACTCGATCAGTGACCGACATAATTTTCCGCCAATGCCGCAGACGCCGCCTGCGACTGGCTCAGATGTTCCAGTTCGGCAAGTTGCAACTTCCGTTCGAACTCGCCTTGCTCCGGAAATTTGTGCAACAGCGAAGTCATGTACCAGGAAAAATGTACGCGCCGCCAGACCTGGCGCAGGCAATTTTCCGGGTAGGCGCGCAGCAGCTCATCCGAGCCGTTTTCGTACCAGTCCGCCAGCGCCCGGCTCAACATGTTGACATCGGAAATCGCCAGATTCATGCCCTTGGCCCCGGTCGGCGGCACGATATGGGCCGCGTCTCCGGCGAGCAACAGGCGCCCGTAACGCATGGTCTCGCAGACGAAACTTCGCATCGGCGTAATGCTTTTCTCGAGAATCCTGCCTTCGCCCAGCGTCCAGCCGGGCACGGTCTCAAGCCGCTTGTGCAAGGCTTCCCAGATTCGCTCGTCCGGCCAGTCTTCAATCCTGTCTTCCGGCGGGCATTGGATGTAGTTCCGCGAAATCGCGGGTGAACGCATGCTATGCAACGCAAAGCCGTCCGGGCTGTTCGAGTAGATGAGTTCCCCGGACGAGGGCGGGGCGTCGACGAGGATTCCCAGCCAGGCGAAGGGATATGTCCGGTCGAAACAGGTAACGGCCTCCGCCGGAATCGATTCGCGGCTGACGCCGTGA
>CAZUSL010000039.1:0-7279 GCA_964622925.1 uncultured Pseudohongiella sp.
TGGCGAGACGGATTCGCTCCGCGTCCAGCAGGAAGGAAAATATGAGTCCGAGCCCGAGGATGAGCATGCCGATGAGGAAACAATAGATTACCGCCCGGTCCGGATACACGTCCTTGTAATAGCCGACGTATAGCGGCCCTACTATTCCCGCTGCTGCCCAGGCCGTGAGCATCGCGCCATAGATGGCGGACATGTTCTTGCTGCCGAATACGTCGACGATGAACGATGGCATGGTGGCAAAGCCCCCGCCGAAGCAAAGCAGGATGTAGCAGACCAGCGCCGAGAAAATCCATGGGTCGCGCTCGGTCATGAGAATCGCGAACACGACCATCTGGCTGGCCAGCAGTATGCGGAACACGGTTACGCGGCCGATGTGGTCTGAAAGCAGGCCCCAGAACAGTCTCCCCAGGCCATTGAAAAGAGAACTTACCGCTATGAGCATCGCCCCGTATTCCGCCAGCACCAGTGGATCGAGCGTCGGGTCCGCAAGTCCCCATACGTCTTGCAGCAACGAAGACTGGAAACTGATCACCGAAATGCCCGCGGAGATGTTGAAGAAGAAAATCAGCCAGATGATGATGAACTCCCGGGACCTGAGGCAGCGGCGAACGAAGCGCGGGTGATCGGCCCCTACAGGTTCGGGCGCGGCCGCGGCGCTCCCGGCCGGCGGCGCGAAATTCTTCGGCGGATCGCTGACAAGCAGACTGAAAGGAATCAGGATGGCCGCGAAAATGATTCCCAGCCACATGAAAATCATCGGCAGATCTTCCGCCGTTTGCACGACCAGAAACGGCGCCAGCAATCGGCTGAACAGGAAAGCGCCGACGCCGAATCCCATCACGACGATGCCGGTCGCGAGGCCTTTCCTGTCGGGAAACCACTTGGCCACGGTGGCCACGGGCGTCACATAGCCGAAGCCGATGCCGGCGCCGCCGATGACCCCGTAGCCGAGATAGAAGAGAAGCAGGCTGTTGTATTCAAGCGCAAGAGCGGCGACGAGGTAGCCCAGCGAGAACAATGCGCTGCCCGCGAGCGCGAGCTTTCGCGGTCCCATACGAGGCAGGGCCATTCCCGCCCAGGCCGCCGCGATGCCGAGAGAGAAAATGGTAATGCCGAAGGCGATCGCGGTGTCGGTATTGCTCCAGCCAAGCTGGCGCACCAGCATGGTCTGGAAAAAGCTCCACGCATAGACCGTACCGAAGCAAAGTTGCAGCCCCGTGCATAGCAGGACCGTGACGGTTCGCGGTACCGCGATCATGCCCGCTGCCTAGGACGGCGCCTGGAAGGCGTCCGCGCCGGCTTTTTCGGGATCGGCCACCTTCGAGAAATAGAGAAACAGGCGTGCGAGTTGTCCGGCCTCGTCGTCGCGCTCAAGCAACGCGCTCTGGACCGCCTCGCCCTCCTGCTCCGCCCGCGCAAGCTCCACGGCATAGGCCAGCAGGTTCTCGACCGGCTTGGCAGCGAGATTCATGAGCAGTACGGCCGCGACGATGCCAACCAGGAAGATCGAGGAAATCAGGTACATCTGGCGTCCGACGGCTTCCTGAATCTTCAGGGTAATCACGGATTTGTCCATGCCGATATGCACCGTTCCCGCGACCCCGGCAAGAATCGGACTGCCGACTTCCACATAGCTGTCGGCGCCGGCCAGTTGCCGTTCCACCGATTCGGTATTCGTGGGATCGGAGGCGAGAATCTCATCGGGAATGCCCGGCACGAAGGTGTGCGCGAGAAATTCCCCGTCTTCGTTGACGATATAGATGTAACTGATGCCCTGGATCTCCAGGAACTGGTCGATCAGCGACTGCAAGGCCGAAAGATCGCGATTGAGGATGATATCCACGCTCGCGTCGGCGATGGTTTGCGCTATGCCCCTGCTGTTGGATTCATATTCTTCGGAAAGCTGCGAATCCACCGTCGCGATACACACCCAGGAGGTGGAAACCGCGATGATCCCGAAAAGCAGAAAGATTCCGAAGAGAGGTCTTCGGAACAGTTTTTGTACATTCATGTTCATGTCAGCCGAACCTTGCTTGCCAATCGTCAAGTGGGACAAATCGATCCTGGTCCACAACGGTGTAGTAGAGCCTTTGCATGCCTTGCCGGCGCTGCTCGGAAAATGAGACGGGTTCGCCGATGCCCAGGTCGAAATCCCGTATGGTGAAGACAGCCTCCTCCAGCCCGGCGCGGGTTGGGGAATCGCCGAGACGATCGAGGATTTCGGCCAGCATCCTGGCGTTTACGAATCCTTCCAGACTCACGAAGCTTTTCTCGAAAGGCACGTAGTCCGGCTGGTGCAGGGGGTCCGGAACCCTGGGGTCATAGCGGTTCATGAGTTCGCCGTATTCCCTGACGACCGGAATGGACTCGTCCTCGTAACTCGGCACCACCTGCGAGTTCACGAGCCAGCGCGAATAGCGTTCGCTGTCTTCGACGCTGTCGACTATGAGCTGCAGCAGGTTTTCGCTGCCGACGAAAGAAAGATTGGCGATCGGAACCTCAAGTCCCAGATCTATCGCGTCGCGGAGAAACGCCGCGCAGGCGCCATAGGCGCCGATGCAGATGACAGCGTCGGGCTCGGCTCTGCCGAGAATCTCGACCTGCCGGCGCATGCTGCCTGCATATTGCGCACCGCGCGTGTAGGTCGCTTCGCCCACGATCTGCTCTCCATGCGCGCCGAGCGCCTCGCGCACGCCTGCCCAGCCGCTGCGTCCATAGGCGTCGGCCTGGTAGAAGACAGCGATCCGGCGGCGGCCGATACCGAGAAAATTCTCGACCAGCCCCGCGGTTTCCTCGCGATAGGAAGCACGCAGGTTGAAGGCGAATTCTCCGTATGGAGGCTCGCGCTGCGGCTGCGCGCCGGTAAAGGGGAAGAACATGTAGACGTTTTCTTCCTGGAATTTCTTGAGGATGGGCAAAACCCTCGTGACGGTGGGCGTGCCGACGTAGCCGAACAGCGCGAATACCTGGTCGCTGAGCAGCAGTTCCATCGTATTCTGCACCGAGGGGACGGGCTGGTAGCCGTCGTCGTATAGCTTCAGCGCTATGCGCCGCCCGCGTATTCCGCCCTGTTCGTTGATTTGCTCGAAACAGGCCTGGGCGCCGCGATACAGTTCGATGCCGAGTCCGCGGGACGGTCCGGAAAAAGCGGCCGAAGTGCCGAGCAGGATTTCATCGTCCGATACGCCTTCAAAAGATGCTTGCGGCGTCACGGCCAATGCCTGGCCGAAAGCCACACCCTGGCCAAGCCAGGGGGAAGCCAGACCGCCCAGCAGGGTCGTCTGAAGGAATTTGCGTCTGGTGAACGCATTCATGGTCGATTAGCCTACCGAAAGTTCGTTGTCATGTCATTTAATCATGCGGCTTCTGCGGCTTCGATCCGGGATTTGTGGCAAACTCGCTCTTTTTTTGGAGCATTGAAATGTCGAGAATCTGGATTGCGCTGGGACTCACGGTCTTCGGGTTTGCCCAGGCCGCCGAGTCCGAATCCGAGTCCGCTGAACTGAAATTGCTGGTTGAGGAATATTTCGAAGCTTCCCTCGAGTTGAATCCCTTGCAGGCCACGTTCCTCGGCGACAGGCGCTATAACGACCGGCTCGCCAATTACCTGGGCGCGGAACACCGGGACGCTTCGGAAGCGCTCACCCGCGAATATCTCGAACGGATACAGGCCATCGACCTGGAACGGCTTGGCCGCGAGGATCGTCTCACCTTCGAGACCTTCAGGCTGAATCTTGAAAACAACCTCGAAATCGGCGAGTTCCCGGAGCATCTGCTCGCCATCAACCAGTTCTATTCCTTTGCCAATCAGTTTGCCCAACTCGGCAGCGGCACGAGCGCCCACCCCTTCGCGAACGAAGAGGACTATCGGGACTTTCTCTCGCGCATCGACGGCTTCGTCGTACTTACCGATCAGGCTATCGCGAACATGCGGGTCGGCCTCGACCGGAACGTGACCCAGCCGCGGGTGCTCATGGAACGGGTGGTCGGCCAGCTTTCCGCCCTCGACCGGGATTTTCCGGAAAGCGTCTTTTACGGACCCATCGAGAATTTTCCCGAGGACATGTCCGCCGCGGTGCGCGAACAGTTGACGGAGGACTTCGCCCAGGCGTACGACGGCAAGCTGCGTCCCGCGTATCAGCGGCTGCACGATTTCATTCGCGATGACTATCTGCCGCGGGCGAGAGCGAGCGTCGGTCTGTTCGAACTGCCTGGCGGCGAAGACTGGTACGCGACCATGGTCCGGCATACGACCACCACCGATCTGACCCCCGCCGAGATCCACGAAATCGGTCTGCGCGAAGTGGCGTCGATCCACGAGGAAATGCGCCAGGTCATGGAAGAGGTCGAATTCGAAGGCGAACTCGACGAGTTCTTCGAATATCTGAAAACCGAACCGAGCTTCTATTACGACGAGCCCGAACAATTGATCGAAGGCTATCGGGCCATGTCGGATCATGTGCAAAGCCTGGCGCCGAGACTGTTCGAGACTTTCCCGAGATCGGAGTTCGAAGTGCGCGCGGTGGAAGCCTTCCGCGAAGCTTCGGCGGCGGACGGTTCCTACCAGTCGGGAACTCCCGACGGTTCCAGGCCCGGCATATTCTTCGCCAATACGTATGACGTGGGTTCGCGTCCCAAGTGGGAAATGGAGTCCCTGTTCCTGCACGAGGCGATTCCGGGACATCACTACCAGATTTCCCTGCAACGCGAACTCGAGGACCTGCCGAGCGTGCGGCGTTTCGGCGGCTACACGGCGTTCGTCGAAGGCTGGGGGCTATACGCCGAGTCGCTCGGCAAGGAACTCGGTCTTTACACCGACCCGTACCAGTATTTCGGCGCGCTCAACGCGGAGCTCTGGCGCGCCATTCGCCTGGTGGTCGACACCGGATTGCATTCCATGGGATGGACCCGCGAAGACGTGCTCGCCTACATGTTCGAGAATTCGGCTTCGGGAGAAGCCAGCGCGGTCAGCGAAGCCGAACGCTATATCGCGATTCCCTCCCAGGCGCTGGCCTACAAGATCGGCGAACTCAAGATCAGGGAATTGCGCACCAGGGCGGAAACCGCGCTCGGCGAGGACTTCGATGTGCGCGAGTTCCATACCCAGGTGCTCATGGACGGCGCGTTGCCGCTCAGCCTGCTCGAAGCCAAGATCGACGCCTGGATCGAATCGAAGTAACCCCGGGCCTGCACATGATCCGATGCTTCCTGCCGTTAGCGGCGCTGCTTTTTTCAACTTTCGCGATAGCCCAGCCGGTCGAACTCGAGGACTGCAGAATCAGCGCCGGCCCAGGCATGCCCGGCATGCAGGCGCGCTGCGCGACGCTTGTCCGGCCGCTCGACCCTTCCGGTGAGGTGGAGGGGGAAATCGAACTGAGGATCGCCGTTGTGCCGGCGCTCGACCTCACGCCCGAACCCGACCCGCTGGTGCCGCTCGCGGGCGGTCCCGGCCAGGGCGCCGTGCAGTTCTACGCGGCTTTTGCCGGCGCTTTCGAACGCGTGCGGCGCGACCGCGACATTCTGCTCGTCGATCAACGCGGCACCGGGCAGTCGGCAACGATGGATTGCGAGTTCGATGACGATATCGTCGAAGGCCAATATTCGACCGAACAGACGATCGAATACATGCGGATGTGCCTCGATCAACTGCCCCACGATCCGCGCTTCTTTACCACGAGTGTCGCGGTGCGGGATCTGGAAGCTGTCCGCGAAGCGCTCGGCTACACGCAACTGAACCTGTATGGCGTTTCTTACGGCTCGCGCGTCGCTCAGCACTTCGCCCGGCGATATCCGGAGTCGACGCGCACGATCATCGTCGATGGCGTCGCTGCGCCGCAAAAGGCGCTTGGTCCTGAAATTGCCACGGAAAGTCAAAAAGCCGTGGACAATATTCTGGCGCGTTGTATGGATGAAGCCGAATGTAGCGAACGCTTCCCGGAAATCGACAAGACTTTTCAGCGCGTTGTTGAGACGCTGACCGACGCACCGGTCGAAATCGAAGTCCCGCACCCCAGCCACGGCCGCCCCGAGGCGTTGACTTTCGGCCGCAACGAGTTTGCCGGCGCGATTCGTCTGCTGGCTTACAGCCCGAATTCGATCGCGTTGATTCCGCTGCTCGTGCACGAGGCGGGCGAACAACGCTACGCGCCGCTCGCGGCGCAATACCTGATGACCACGATCTCGTTGATGGACTCATTGTCGCTTGGCATGCATAACAGCGTGATGTGCACCGAGGACGCGCCGTTCTATGACTCCGCGACGATCGATTACGATTTGCTCAACGCCAGTTACATGGGACCGCTGCAACTCGAGGCCCTCGAAGCGATCTGCTCGATCTGGCCGGGCGGCCCGATAGACGATGAATTCAAGGCGCCGCTGGCGACCGGGCTTCCGGTATTGCTGCTCTCGGGAACGGCCGATCCGATTACGCCACCGGCCTGGGCTACGCTCGCCATGGCGGAAATGGAAAACGCGACCCACCTGATCGGCGAGCACCAGGGCCACGGGCAAATCAACGTTGGCTGCGTACCTGATATCGTCGCCGACTTCATCGAAACTGCCGATCTTTCATCGCTTGATTCGCAATGCATGGAGCGGAGTTTCGTGATGCCTTTCTTTCTCGACTTCTCAGGTCCGGCGCAATGATCCGGGCCTGCGGCATCCACAAGTCGTTCGGCGAGGTCCATGCGGTCCGCGGCCTGAGTTTCGCTGCCCATGACGGCAAGATCACCGGCTTGCTCGGCCCCAACGGCGCCGGCAAATCGACAACGCTGCGAGTGCTTTGCACCCTGCTGAAACCCGACCGGGGAACGGCGACGATCGACGGCGCCGATGTCGTGACCGACGGTCTTTCGGCGCGGCGGAAAATCGGTTCGCTGCCACATGGCTCGGGCCTGTATCCGCGTCTTACCGCACGCGAGAACATTGCCTATTACGCCCGTCTCTGCGGTCTCGACCGGGACGACATTGCCGACAGGGTCGAAGAAATCATCAAGACCCTGGACATCGGCGATTTCGCCGACCGCCGCGCCAAGGGCTTCTCCCACGGCCAGCGCACCAAGACCGCCCTCGGCCGGGCTCTCGTCCATGATCCGCAAAACCTGATTCTCGACGAGCCAACCACCGGACTCGACGTCATGGCAACGCGCAGCCTGCGGGAATTGATCGTTAAGTTGAAAGCCGAAGGGCGCTGCGTGCTGTTTTCGAGCCATGTCATGCAGGAAGTCGCCGCCCTGTGCGACGACATCTGCATCATCGCCAACGGAAAAATCGCGATTCA
>CAZUSL010000040.1:0-62165 GCA_964622925.1 uncultured Pseudohongiella sp.
CCCGCATGCTCAACACCACCTCCGCGCTCGACAAGACAACCCCTCCTCACAGAAAAAGGGGACACTTTAGCTTTGCGCAAAGGGGACATTACTGCTTTGGGCTAACAACAATTGCGAGATTCAGCACATGTGAGGCAGAGAGGGGCTGTCCTTGTTTATTGAACACGTGAGCTTCCCCATCCTTGGTACAGGCTTAAGTTAAAGTCTTCTGGCAGGAATACTGCGAGGCCACGCCAACGTAGGAAATCCAATGCACCGCAGCCAGATCGTCCACACCTTGAAGCTGACCGATACCGACATGAAGGTGTAGAAGACCTTCCTTTGCACAGCGAGAAGCGGCGCCTACCGACCTTGGATCCGCACGATGACTGTGGATGCCGGCGTTAGCGCGGAGAAATCGGTGAACTTCATGGCCGACGTGGCGTATCGCTACCGACGCTTCACTACGCTGAATATGGTGGACGACGGCATCAGGGGAGCACGGGATATTGAAATCGACACGTCGGCTCCTGGTGACCGTGTCGCCCGGACCTGAATTGCCTGATGGAACGCTGCGGCGATCCCGAGAAGATTTGCGTCTACAAGAGATGGACCGACAATGCTGGGTCGGGTCGACTCGGCCCTACATGGCGCTGGAAACAAATACAACAATCTGCGAAGATGCACAATCGGTTAGACGTTAGTTGTAGATGTGTAGCCGAAAATCGGCCAAAGGTCGGAGGAACGAACCCGAATCTCCATATTTCCTCTGCGACAAGCTTAGTGGCTGCGGGGGGAGGGCGGTTTTAGACAATTTCGGACTAGCACCATTGTTGATACCCAAGCAGTTTAATTTTGAGCAATGTGCGACAGAGCGCCTCACACACTATCTGTTCCGATACCCGGCTAAATTTCATCCCCCCGTTGCTCGCGCGTTGATTGAGCAGTTCTCTAGCCCCGGCGACGTAGTTCTTGATCCCTTCTGTGGAAGCGGCACCTTATTGGTTGAAGCACTTCCT
Source organism: uncultured Pseudohongiella sp. (assembly GCA_964622925.1). Classification (GTDB taxonomy): domain Bacteria; phylum Pseudomonadota; class Gammaproteobacteria; order Pseudomonadales; family Pseudohongiellaceae; genus UBA9145. The sequence continues at coordinate 999 of CAZUSL010000040.1, forward strand.
CGTGGTCGGCATGTGATTGGGGTCGATATAGATCCGGTCGCTGCATTCGTTAGTCGCGTTAAGACGATGCGTATATCAACCACTCAGCTACGGAAGTCTGCAGATAGTCTACTCAAAACACTAGCACGTTATGAGAGACCTGCTGAATCATATAGATCTTTGATGTTCGACGATATCAACAATGATACATTTTTGGCCGAAATCCATGACAAAGACCTCGTAATTCCAGATATCCCCAATATGTCGCATTGGTTCAGAAATTACGTAGCAATAGACCTTGCGACGATTCGACAGGAAATATTCTCTACGGACATCCCTAAGCGGCATCGCGATTTCCTTACACTATGTTTCGCCTCAATTATTCGGAATTCATCGAATGCTGACCCTGTCCCGGTTTCTGGCTTGGAGGTCACTTCTCACATGCTCAAGAAGGAAAAGCAGGGACGAGAGATCAATCCATTCAAGCTATTCAGTAGGAAACTTCGTAAGTCACTCGACGACTGGGCAGAATTTCAGGAGCGGATGAGTGGCAAGCGTACCTCGGTGAAAATACGACACGGCGACAGCACTAAGGTGCGTCGATTCGTTCGTACTCCAGTCGATGTGATCATTACCTCACCTCCATACCATAATGCTGTCGACTATTACAGACGGCACACGCTTGAAATGTATTGGCTAAATTTAGTTGAAAACCGACAAGAACGCCTCGCTCTACGCCCTAAGTACATTGGTCGAGATCGTGTTGCTAAATCGGACCCCTTCGTCAAAATAGCAAAACTTGAGTCGAGTCTTGCCAAAACATGGGAGGCGAAGATGGCCGATCAAAGTGGGCAACGTGCAATGGACTTCAAGCATTATGTCGTAGCGATGATGCGGAGCGTTTATGGCATGTCCGAATTGTTGCAACGCGGACAAAGGGCAGTGTTTGTTGTTGGCAAAAATTCATGGAACGGATACGAGATTCCGACTGTCGCGCTTTTTGACGAAATCGTAGGCCATCGGTTTAGATTAGTAGAGCGGTATTCGTATCCAATAAAGAACCGCTATATGACCTACGCACGACACAATAACGCGAATATCGATAGAGAATTCGTTTTGGTTTACGCTAGGGTTTAGCTTGCCGGACCCATTTTCAGATAAGCGGGGTGGCCGTATTGATCAACATGAAAACGTATCTGCGATGGCATCTTGTTCTGCATTGCTCGAAGACGAGACAAGATTGTTGTGTGCGATTCTAATTCTGTACCTTTAATTAGTGATTGAATTTGCAGTGCCTCCGATATTGTTTGCAGCGAACATAGATTGACACCGGTATCCATTACTTGAGTGTAAACCGTTCTTACCTGGTCCATGAATTCCGTATCACTCATCAATCTGCTCTTACGTTGAATCCCTAGTACACGCCCGACCACTTCATACAGATTTCGAGACAAAATGATTTGTTCTAACGCTTTGACGTCCGGGATAGCACTCAAGAGTTCCGAAGTTGCCAAGCGATTCCCCTCATCCAATTGCTTGACCAAATAGATTCGACCTGACCCAGATCTTGAAGCGTCAACCATTCCAGTTCTATAAAGCGTATGGATGTGGACAAGCGACTGATGCCGACCGGAGCTACCCTTGAATGGAGTATGGCGTCGCTTTTCTGCGAGCTGACGTACTCGCGTCCGTAACTGTGGATCGGTGACAAAATCGAGGTACTGTTCGTAGATAGTTAGAAATAACTCTTGGGCTACATCTGCCCACGTTTCGCCCGAATCCGGCAGTTGGCGTTGCGCCTCTAGCTTCCGGGCGAGGAAAATTAGAGCGGCACCATCGAACTCCAAAAAAAGTCTTAGGTATAGGATCTTTTCCGGGGCAGACAGCTCTAGTGTAGTTCCGAGCACCTTGCCGGAAGTAACGACATTCAGAAGATGTCCTAGCTCGGTCCAGACCAAGTTTGAATTCACTAGCTGGAGTGATCGTGCGAGGTCCACAACATACTTGGACGCTGCGATGTTTATATCTTTGGTGGTCTCAAGAAACTTCTTAGCTACGTTATCCCGAAAGTTACTACTTGTAGGAGATGTGCAACCACAAACTAGGCGCGATAAGTATGCCGGCTCCAATACCTGGTAGTGAGTACGTTTGACTAGCCTGACGGCAATCAATAGTCACCGCCTCCGTGAATGGTTGCTCTAGGTCGAATCTTGACGGGAAACAGCCGATTCGCTCTATCAGAGGAAGCAACAGCGTATCCTATCGGTAGACTTCGAACCATGGCTTCAAAAGTCTTGTTCGACGAAAACTTGTACTTTTGGTCTAGTGTCACTTCATCTGGGCTTGACGTATTGATCATTCCTCTCGCAGCTACGATATCGTCTTGGTGGCTCAGCGAATGGATTAAGATTAAGTCTGCATTCCGTTGTATAGAGGGATCTAGACCGGACGGCTGCTGTGTGGCAACGACAATTGAGAGTCCAAGATTTCTGCCCTCATCTACATACTTCTTCAGTGGCTTTTTCGAAGGCACGTTGCCTCGAGCCGGAATATAGTTGTGAGCTTCATCAATTATGATCCACGAGCGAGGCAAACCTTCTTTGGCCCCTTCTTCGCACTTGCGAGCTTCGCTCTTTTCGGCTTCAGCTAACACCGGGTCGGAGACTGCATACTTCTCAGCTTTTTCCAAATGAATTGGCATGAGCCGCTCATATTGTTCCGCGATGGAGCGAAGCTGCATTACTCGCTTAATGATGAGGGAAACCATGACGCTCCTCATTTCGGCGTCTAGATCCCTAAGGAGCAAGACCGACACTTTGCCCGGCTCCAATAAACTCCTCACATCAATCCCTTCTGGACCAAATAGAGGCATTCGCCTGAGGACTTGTAATCGGCGCTTAAGCGCATTACGAGTATCGGTAGCGAAATCGTCTACCTCCGCATCAGTTTCCAAGACGGCGATCATATCTGTGAGAGTAAACTGCCCCATTGCGGGCATTTCCACCCCTGTTTCTTTGTGCTTTGCCCCCTCGCCCGCTAACTTCGCGTGAATTGTCGTAATGAGATGTCCCATTGGGTCAACAAATGGATCCACCTCAAATAATCCACACCATTCTTCAGGGCCCAAATCGGACGCCCTAAGTGTTACATTTTGACCTTCAACGCCCGCCGGCATCTCGGACCCAGCAGGTGCGAACAATTTTGGCTTAACATCCTCACTCTCAAGTTTCCACTTTCTTGCTTCCGCTAACTCAGGGCTCGATTCAGATAAGGTTTCCTCAACCGCAAATGGCATCGTAAGATATACATTCATAGTGTCCAATATCAGGACACCTGGTTGCATATCGCCCTGATGCACCCAAGTTTTTGAAACCAATCCTTCTGCAATGCTACCCAAGGTATAACTTTTTCCGCTTCTACGTTTCCCCATGACGTACAGGGCATGAGCTCCACGCGTGTCCATCCAAACATTGCGGTGAGGTGCTTCGGCATGTTTCCCCAAATAAACGGCTTCTACGCTCTCTCTAGGCGCATTCTGCCCGACCAGCAATCCCTTATCGGGCATCGTATCGCAAGTCAGTGCGGGCTGTGCGGCAAATGTATGCGGTAGCCTAAATCGGAAGTCAGGAATTTTGCCCGGCATGAGTGCGACCTATGAAACGCAATCAGCTGTTATTACAGACAGGCCTTTGCGGTGAGCACGGCCTAACGCGCGCGTTAGCTGCATCGTGATTGCTCTCGGAGTCAGAGCACTGAGTTTTGCCTTAACAGCTTCCAATGCTTCATCTGAAAATGGGTACAAGTTTGGCTGAACCGTCTCACCCAATGGCTTTGCTGCCGCGATGGCTCCCGTTACGTCAAAATCTTTATCTCGGAGAAAGTCCAGAACGCGCTCCACGAATCGATTCACGTCCTGATCGGTAGGAAGGGCAGATATTTCGATCTTTACATCTTCACCTAAGCGAGACATGACCGGGCTATTTGCACTGAATATGTCTACCATTTCGGTCTCAAGTTGGGCAGAGCTGCCAATAAGTATACTTACGGAACGCTGGTTCTGATCCACAAGATGTGAAAATCCCGACAAAAAGGTTGTTACCGATTCGTGACCAATCGTCCCTAGCCGTTCCATTTCATCTAAAATCAATACCAGCGTCTCGCCCCTAAGTCGTTTTAGAAGGTTGCCAAGCATGACAATTAAGTCGGCGAGTCTTGCTGCTTCTGCCTGCGTTAGGTCTTGAGTTTGACCTAGCTGATCTAGATCGGCGCGTGACATGCTTACTCCTGAAATCCATCGCCAGAGCTTTAGCCTCTCAAAATTAGGATTAAACAGCTGTTCAGCCGCTTTCCCAACTTCTTCGTCGCCGAACCAGTCTTTCAGGTCAGCACGCAGCTGGTCAGGCTTCTTAAACCCAACATTCTCAACAACATCTTCCATCAAGCCAATTACAAAGCTCTCTCCCAGCCCGCGCATAATCCCTTCTCGGTAGAGATCGTGAAACCGAGATTTCCGCGTAAGGTCGGGGCATTCGATACGAACCGGCATGACGTCAGTTAACTTGGCCAATTCATTTGTTGTCTTCATTAACATATGTGTCTTACCACCTCCATATGGCCCCCACACTAGCCGTTTGGGCGCAAGACCAGTAACCAAATCAATATCCAAGCCTTCGGCTATCTCTTGAACCGCAATATCTTCTCGCGCAAAGCAATCGAAATCTTCGATTGGGTTCAATATAAAATTATCCCGCTTTAAGCCAAACCTCTCTGCAATTTTTTCCATCGCTTCCTCACCCATTGTCCCCTCCGACTAACTCCGACACGAAACGCGGCGTAACTCAATGTTCTCCGAGCTCTGGTCAATATCCAGCCCCAAGGCTACGATCGACACAGCGTCAATGGTGGCATCCTCGCAGATTGCGGCTACGGTTTCCAGCATCGTATACTCGCAAGCGGCGCAATGCTTCATCGACTGCGTAACTCCCCTAACTTGTTTCACCGTTTCATTTTCTCCGCAATGCTCACACGCCTTCGTGTTCTAGAGCTGATAGAGTCTGATGTTAAATAGTCTCCTGTACCAATCAGTAAACTACTATCTTGGGTAGTCTTGCCCTCATTAGATGATTGCGTTACTAGCGAAACCTTGAACAAAGAGCGATTCCAGCCAATCTGAGCACTCGTGCACATTGATCTTTTATACTTCTTCTTCGGACGCATTACTAAGTTCCAAAAAATGTGCGATAAGCTGGTTAACGAGCTGATCGTCGCCTTTGATCAAGATGCCTAATTCTAAGTGGGTGGACCTAGTTAGGTTTTGAGAACCTATAATTGCCAACAACACACCACCTGCAGAATCAGGCTCGCGAATATACAACTTTGTATGCACTTTCTTATTGTAGAAAATCTTAGCATTCAGTTGCCTAAATGGCTCTAGTCCATTCTCAGTTCCTTCTGGTTGGTCCTTCGGTGGCCGCGTGATCACAAAAATTCCTGGAGCAATGCCCGTGCGCTCTTCTTGTTTTAGGGCCGCAAATTTTAGCCTCCTTGCCTGTTTCACGGACGGATTGATCCATGGCGAACAAATATACAGGGCATTGAATCCTGGCCTATCTAGCAGTGAATTAAAAAAACGAGAGGTCATTCCCTCACGGACTAACTCGTAAAATTGATCGTGGCCGTCAATCCGTCGAATGCGCCGGAAGACGTCATGTACGTCCGCTCCGTTAATTGCACTAATCAGGAGTGCGAGTTTTCTTCCATTTTGAGAGAGACCAAATCTATTTCCGATGGCCTGGAACACATTGGCATGCAGAAGCCGATCAAATGTTTCGTCCGGATCTTGGGCACCGCGGTCCAAGAAAAAATTTTCCAATTCACTTCTTTCAAAGGCGGCGGCAGACGATCTCATCAGAATATCCAGCGTTTGGTCGACGCTCGATTCCGCCAAAATTTGTAGTAATCCACTCATGCTCGATTACCTATCTTCATCTTCAGAGACAATCACGTGTTTCGCTAACACTTCCTTCGCAAATTCGGCCCCTATCGTTTCGATTTCCCCGGCCTCAATCTGCTGATCTGCTTTTTCAAGCACTGCATTAAATGCATCCATAACAAAGCGTGGCCGCAGATTATTACTATTTTCCAGATAATTGAAAATCACACGGCAGGATTCACTGGTAAATGGGTAAACATCAGAAATGCCGCCACCTGCATGCCTGAAGTGCTTCAGAACATCGACGACAAACTTCCGGGCCTCAGGCCTCTGGAAGGGTGGCAGCACCATCACCTTGGTCACCCCTATTCTATCTCTAAGCTCGGGACTAAACCAATCAGGGAGGTTGTTTGTATCAGGTTTACCCGAGAATGAAAGCACTAGCGACAACCCAGCAGGACATGAATTGAATAAAGAGTGAAGCCCGGCATTGACATCAAGTATTGCCGCCCGTCCCGCATGCCGCAATCTCTGGAATTCGTCGATCAACCAAATTAGTCGATGTCCCTGTCTGCCTTTGGACTGCTCTGCAAGCGCCAATACGTTTAGGAGTGACGCTAGTGTCTGGGTGGCCAATTCGCTTGTCGATATTTTCTGGGTAATGCCAACGCTGCGAAATTCAGATGGGGGCAGATTATCGCCCCGGAGCCAGCGCACTGCCACTGATTGCTCTTGCGACTTGCCCATGCTGAGAACACGTAGCGCATTTGCGAGATCTGGATTTCTTGTTAGAAGCTGGTTGTAAATTTTTTTCTGCTGCGGCGAGGTGCTAAGCTCCAGAAAAGCGTCTGAAAAAAGAAACAAATCAGTTGCTCCCATGAATGCTCTGTATAGGTCGACGAATCCCTTTACAGATCTCGGAAACTCGGTGTACACGGGTAGCAGATGAATTGGCGGTTCCATCTCGTTGACACTGATCGTCCTGTTTGACAAATAGTGGAGTGAGTGTGTTTTGCCCGCTCCAAACCAAGACCAGAGTACGTGAATTGAAGACGTATCCCTTCTGGAAAGATTTCTGAGCAACTCCTCAATATCTGATACGAGTTCAGGTCTACCAGCAATGAAGGTGCAGTGTTCCGGTCTCGGAACTACTGAAAACGGCCAACCGGAAAGGCTTAGGTGTTCGTAGATGCCAGCCAAATTACCCCCCTTTTTCTTGCTTCGTTGTTTTCGCGTGGCTGAACGGCGATGAGACTACTTTCGCCGGAAGTCGTCAAGAGTACTTCTATTGGCCGAAGTTTACGCTTCGCCTTGCTCCAAGATTGCGTGAAAAGTTACTCCTCTTACGGTGCAGTAAGCTGTGCAAATTCCGTTATTCCCTAGATTTGAATGAGCGCAGCAAACTGGAATTGCGATTTTGTTGTTCTTCGCGGCGCAGGCGGCGCGAACGGATAATGGCGCGGATGTCGGCCAAGGCGCGTTCGAATTCGTCGTTGACCACGCGGTAGTCGGATTTTTCTCCCTGAGCGATTTCGCGTTGGGCCTGGCGCATGCGGCGGTCGATGGTTTTTTCGTCGTCGAGAGCCCGGGTTTCGAGTCGTTGACGCAGGGTTTCGACGGATGGGGGCAGGATGAAGATCGAGCAGGCGGTGGGGTCGAGTTTGCGGACCTGTTCCGCGCCTTGCCAGTCGATTTCGAGGATTACGTCGAGGCCCTGCTCGCGTTGACGGCGAACCCATTCGTGCGAAGTACCGTAATAGTGGCCATAGACTTCGGCGTGTTCGAGGAAGGCGCCTTCCGCAAGTTTGCGCTGGAATTCGTCCCGGTCGACGAAGAAATAGTCGACGCCGTCGCGTTCGCCCTCGCGTCTCGGGCGGGTCGTGTGGGAGACCGAAATGCAAAGCGAATCGTCGTCCTTGACGAGTTCCCTGACCAGGCTGGTCTTGCCCGCCCCCGAAGGGGCGGTGACGATGAAAAGCGCGCCGCTTGTCATGGCGAATCCAGTATCAGAGCACCCCGGGTTTCTGCAGGGCGGCTATCCTGTCTTCCAGCGGCGGATGCGACATGAACAGCGCCCGCAGACCGGTCGGACGGCCACCGTTGATGCCGAAGGCGGCGAGTTCGCCGGGCAGGTCCTCCGCCTGATTCTGTTGCAGGCGCTGGAGCGCGGCGACCATTTTCTGCCGGCCGGCAAGATTGGCGCCGCCGGCGTCGGCGCGGAATTCGCGCCAGCGGCTGAACCACATGACGACGATGGTCGCGAGAATCGACAGCACGATCTGGGCGACGATGGAAACGACAAAATAGCCGATGCCGAATCCTCGCTCGTTCCTGAATACGACCCGGTCGACGACATGGCCAATGACCCTTGACAGGAAGATCACGAAGGTGTTCAACACGCCTTGCAGGAGGCCCATGGTTACCATGTCGCCGTTGGCGACATGGGCGACCTCGTGAGCGAGCACGGCCTCGGCTTCGTCCGGGGTCATCTGGCGCAGCAGGCCGCTGCTGACCGCCACCAGCGCATTGTTGCGCCGCATGCCGGTAGCGAAAGCGTTTACGACATCGGAAGGGAAAATGCCCACTTCCGGCATTCCGATGCCGGCGCGTTGCGCCTGGCGCTCGACGGTTTGCAACAGCCAGCGCTCCTGCTGGGTCGACGGCGTCTTGATAACCTGCACCCGCATGGACCGCTTGGCCATCCATTTCGACAAGGCCAGTGAAATGAAAGCGCCGCCGAATCCGAACGCGGCGGAGAACACGAGCAGCGCGTTCATATCGAGACCGGCGCCGCTCGACAGCAGCATCTGTTCGATGCCGAACACGCGAAATGTGACGCTGATCAACAGCAATATCGAGAAGTTGGTCAACAGGAACAACAAGATACGCATCATTACCTTTACCTCGCTTGCAAGGTCAGAATCCGAGCACCTGGTAGTTGCCGTCGAGAATCAGGCGCACGGAGACATATACGCCGAACAACGGGATCGCGATCCAGACGAAGTTCAGGCTGAAAACATATACCCACATGTCGAACGGGCTGATCGATTTGTGGCGCCCGGCTACACGGAAACTGATCCAGTAGAGCGAAGTATTGTAAACCCATACCCAGAACAGCATCACGCCGACAATGCCCGCGGCGACGGCGGGCAGGAAATTCACGGTATAGGCGGCATACAGGATCAGCGTCGGAATCCAACTCGTGAAACCGTTGGCGATGTCCACGTTGAAGCCGTAGGAGCCACGGTCCCTGTAAGCGTCGTCGTAGTGGCTATAAGAGGCCCAGACATCGATCCAGAAAGCGGGCGACAGGATTTTGCCGGGCGGGACTTTCGAGCCGAGAAAAGCCATGGCCGGCGAAACTCCGGTTTCCCGGTGCAGGTTCCGCCAATGTTCGGCCCGCTGATCGATACGGTCATGCGCCAGGTAGAGGCTCACTTCCCAGAGACAGATCAGCAGATTGGTCGAAAAGAACACGGCAAAGATGCAATAGGTCAGGCTCAGATGGCCGTACAGGCCGTAGCGAACGCCCATGCCGAGGGCGGCCACCGCCACGATGACGAGCGCAGCGAACGGCAGCGCCGGAATTCCCGTGTTGCCGCCCTGCTGATTGGTATCGCTATTCAATGTTCTGTACCTGTTCCCTGATTTGTTCGATGAGTACTTTCAGATCGAGCGCATTGCGGGTGGTCTTGATCGCCGCGGATTTCGAACAGATGGTATTGGCTTCGCGCATCAGTTCCTGCATCAGAAAATCGAGCGGCCTGCCCGCCGGTTCTCCGGCGCCGATCAGCCGCTCGACCTCGTTTACGTGGGCGTCGAGCCGGTCGAGTTCCTCGGCAATGTCGGACTTGCTCACGAGCAAGGCGACTTCCTGCTCTACCCGTCCCGGTTCGAGACTGACCTGCAACTCGGCGATGTTGTCGAGCAGCGCCTGGCGCTGACCGGCGAGAATCTCCGGCAACGAGCCGCGCACCTCGGCCAATATCTCCCGAATCGAGGCAACCCGCTCGCGCACTACGGCTTCGATTTCGTTTCCTTCCCGGGCGCGTCCGGCGAGAAACTCATCGAGCGCTCCGTTGAACAGCGATACGGCTTCCTGTTCCAGATCGCCGTCGTCCGTCGCTTCGGTCTCGATGACTCCGGGCCAGCGCAGAATATCAAGGCTGGAAGGCAGGCGCGAGTCGCCGAACGAGTCGTGAATCCTTTCGCTGGCCGCGGCCAGGCTTTCCAGCAGCCGGAAATTCAGATGCAGTTCATTCGACAGGGCTTCGGATTCCCGAAACCGCAACGTGCAATCGACCTTGCCCCGTTTCACGCGGCCGCGGACGGTCTTGCGAATGGCGGTCTCCAGATTGCGGAAGGCTTCCGGCAGACGAATCGACGTCTCCAGATAGCGATGATTGACCGAACGGATTTCCCAGATCAGCGTACCTCGTTCGAGTTCGGCCTGTTTGCGGCAGAACGCCGTCATGCTCAACATTGCTTGTCCCCCTTAGCGCAGGCCAATTCTAGCGCACTGGCCGGCCGCGCGTTGCCTTGTTTCATGTCTGCCGCTTACAGGATAATGCGCCCATGCAGGACTTTCAGCGCCGGTTTCTCGAATACGTTATCGATCAGGAAATATTGCGCTTCGGCAGTTTCACGTTGAAGTCCGGCCGTGTCAGCCCGTATTTCTTCAACGCCGGCCTGTTCAATACCGGCGCCCGGCTCTCCTTCCTGGCCGGCAGTTACGCGCAAGCCATCGTGCATTCCCGCCTCCCCTTCGACATGTTGTTCGGTCCGGCCTACAAGGGCATTCCGCTCGTCGCGGCCACCGCCATGGCGTTATACCGGGATCATGGACTCGATACGGCATGGTGCTTCAATCGCAAGGAAGCGAAGGATCATGGCGAAGGCGGCCTGCTCGTCGGCGCCGATCTGGCCGGGCGGGTATTGCTCGTCGACGACGTCATCACCGCCGGCACGGCGGTGCGCGAATCGGTGAGCATGGTGCGTAGCCGGGGCGGCGAACTCGCCGGAATCCTGATCGCTATGGACCGGCAGGAACGCGGTGCGGGACCGGAGTCCGCCATCCGTGAAATCGAGAAGGAATTCTCAACGCGCGTCGTCAGCGTCGTGAACCTTGGGGACGTGATCGACTATCTCGGCGCGGATCCCGGCAGCGAATTGCACGCCCACCTCGACGCCGTGCGTACCTATCGTGAGCAATTCGGCGTCGGGTGATCGCCGCTCTAATCAGCCGGTAATGAGCGTGCCGACACCCTCGTCGGTGAAGATTTCGAGCAGCAGCGCGTGTTCGACGCGTCCGTCGATGATATGGGCGCTATGCACGCCCGAGCGCAGGGCGTCGAGCGCGCATTCCACTTTCGGCAACATGCCGCCCTTGAGGATGCCGGTGGTGGCGAGTTCTTCGACCTGCCTGACGCTGAGCCCGGTGAGGACTTTGCCCTCATTGTCCTGCACGCCGGCCACGTTCGTCAGCAGGATCAGTTTCTCCGCGCCGAGTACGCCGGCGATGGAGCCGGCTACCGAATCGGCGTTGATGTTGTAACTGACCCCGTTTTCGTCGGTGCCGACCGGGGCGATGACGGGAATGAAATCGCTCGCCTTCATCATTTCGAGCACCTGGGTGTCGATCGAGACGATTTCCCCAACCTGGCCGAGGTCGACGAGTTCGTTTTCGTCCGCGGTTTTATTGTATTGGCTGCGCGCTTTGAGCCTGCGCGCCCGGATCAGGTTGCCGTCCTTGCCGCTGATGCCGACGGCCTTGCCGTGGTTCTGGTTGAGCAGGCTGACGATTTCCTTGTTGACCTGGCCGCCGAGCACCATTTCGACCACGTCCATGGTGCGGCTGTCGGTTACGCGCAGGCCGTCGACGAAACGCGATTCGATGTTCAGTTGCTCGAGCAACTTGCCTATCTGCGGGCCGCCGCCATGGACGATGACCGGATGAATGCCGACCAGTTTCATGAGCACGACGTCGGTTGCGAAACTCTGCTTGAGCGCTTCGTCGACCATGGCGTTGCCGCCGTATTTGACCACCACCGTATTGCCCGCGAACTTCCGAATGTAAGGAAGCGACTCGGTCAGAATTTTGGCGATAGTGCGTGCCCTGTTTACGCTCAGCGACATGGCGCGATTTCCAGCTTGATTCAGTTGTTCAAAACGGCGGTTGCAGCGAATCGTCGGCGCGCAGGATCAGTTTCCGGAAGTCCGCCTGAATCGCTTCCAGCCTTTCCCGCGAGTCCGCTTCGAAGCGGCAAAGCAGGGCCGGCGTGGTGTTCGAGGCCCGGATGAGGCCCCAACCGTCGGCGTATTCTACGCGCAGCCCGTCGATTTTGATAATTTCCACCTGCTCGAAATCCGCCAGTTCGATGATCCTGTCCATCAGCGGAAACTTGCGCGCCTCGGGCACGGGCAGGCGCAACTCTTCGGTTCTGCACCCTTCGCGGCTGGACCCGAGCGCCACGCTTGCCGGCTCGGACCTTGCCGCGAGCAGTTCGGCGACCCGGGCGGCCGCGTAGACGCCGTCATCGAATCCGAACCAGCGATCCTTGATGAAGACATGCGCCGAAAGCTCCCCGCCCAGCGGAGCGCCGGTTTCCCGCATGGCGAGCTTCATGAAGGAATGCCCCGAGCGGCGCATGCATGGCTTGCCGCCCAGCTCCCTGATCCGGCGCGGCAGGCGGGCGCTGCATTTGACGTCGTAAACGACGTCGGCGCCGGGGTAGCGCGGCAGGATGTCTTCCGCCAGCAGTTGCAGGATCGATTCGGCTTCGACGACGGTTCCGGTTTCATCGACGAGGCCGAGACGGTCGCCGTCGCCGTCGAAGGCTACGCCGAAATCGGCTTTGCCCGCCACGACTTCGCGGCGAAGCTCCGCGAGGTTTTCGCTGACCGTGGGGTCGGGGTGATGGTTGGGAAAGTTGCCGTCGAGTTCGGAATGCAGCGCCACGACTTTGCAGCCGAGCCGTTCGAACAAGGCGGGCGCCACCACCGCCGGAACCGCGTTTGCGCAATCGATGACGACTTTGAGGGGCCGTTGCAGGCGCAGGTCGGCGGCGATGAAGGACAGGTAGTCTTCAAGTACGGACAACTCGCCGATCCGCCCGGCGCCGTGAGCGAATCGATCCTGTTCGACACGCAGGCGAATCTGCTGGATCTGGTCGGAATCCATGCTGGTGCGCCGGAAGACCGGTTTCAGGCCGTTGTAATCGGATGGATTATGGCTCGCGGTCATCATCACGCCGGAGTCATGAGGGCTCGTGTGCGTGGCGAAATACAGCACCGGCGTCGGCGCGATGCCGAGGCTTACGACATTGCAGCCCGAAGCGCGGATGCCGGCGCCGAGCGCCTCGAACAGTTCCGGGCTGGAAAGCCGGCCGTCCCTTGCCATGAGCAACGTATCGATGCCGAGCGCGAGCGCCTCGCTGCCGATGGCCTGGCCGATGCGGCGCACGAGACCGCCGTCGAGCTGTTCTCCGGCGATGCCGCGAATATCGTAGGCGCGAAAGATTTCCGCTGGAACTGACGCCTTTGCGGCCGGCCGCTTACTCATTCCCCCGGCAACTTCAGACTGGAGCTTCAACGGCCGACGGCAGGCGTTCGGCGATCAATTCAAGCATTTTTCTCGCCACGGCTTCCTTGCGGGCGCGGGGAATTTCGACCTCGCCTTCCGCGCTGATGGCGGTAGCGGCCACTTCGTCGCTGTTGAAGGTTTCCTCGGCGTTGTTGGCGAACAGCAGGTCGAGTTGCTTGCGTTCGAGCTTTTTCCGACCGTTTGCGATCACGTCTTCGGTTTCGGCTGCGAAACCGACCACCAGCGGCCGCGGATTCAGGCTCGCGACTTCGCTGATGATGTCCGGATTGCGCACGAGTTCGATGGCCATGCTCGCCTTGTCCTTCTTGATCTTCCCGGCAGTCTGGTTCACCGGACGATAGTCGGCCACCGCCGCCACGCCGATGAACGCGTCGGCGTCGGCGATGCGTCCCATAGCAGCGGCCAGCATGTCTTCGGCGCTGGTGACGTCGATCCGGGTAACGCGATCCGGCGTGGACAAGCTCACGGGGCCACTGATCAGGGTCACGCGGGCGCCGGCCGCCACGGCTTCCGCGGCCAGCGCATAAGCCATTTTCCCCGAGCTGTGATTGCTCAGGAATCGCACCGGATCGATCGCTTCCCGGGTCGGTCCGCCGGTTATGAGCAGATGCCTTCCGGCCAGGGGCTCGCCGGTGAACAGTTCCGCGCAGGAAGCGAACAGATCGGCGGGTTCGACCATGCGCCCCGGTCCTACGTCGCCGCAGGCCTGATCGCCTTCGGCAGGCCCGAACACGTGATAGCCGCGGCCGCGGACTTCGTCCAGGTTCTGCTGGGTGCCCGGATCGGACCACATGCCCTGGTTCATCGCCGGCGCGATGGCGATCGGCGCGGAAGTCGCCAGGATCAAGGTGGAAAGCAGGTCATCGGCCCGGCCATGGGCGGTGCGGGCGAGAAAATCGGCGCTCGCCGGCGCCACGAGCACGAGATCGGCCCAGCGCGCGAGTTCGATATGCCCCATCGCCGCCTCGGCTTCGAAATCGAGCAGATCCATCAGCACGCGGTTTCCGGTCAGGGCCTGCATCGTCAGCGGCGTGACGAATTCCTGCGCCGCGCGCGTCATGACCACGCGCACCTCGGCCCCCGCCCGCGTGAACAAGCGGGACAATTCGGCGCACTTGTACGCGGCGATTCCACCGGTAATGCCCAGCAGAATGCGCTTGTTGGTCAAGGTCGGCATATCCGGGCGCGGCTTCCCAGAGGCTTGGAAAGAGAGGACGGCTAGACTAGCAGCAAGCCCCGGCGGAAGCAATTTGCTCAAAAAACGATGCCATCCGCGAAATCCCTTCTAAGCTGTTTCGCACACGGAGGATACGCGATGACGATCAAGAACTGGCCGTTGCTGGAGCGGCCGCGGGAAAAACTCTTCGAAGTGGGGGCCAAGAATCTCAGCGACGCCGAACTCGTGGCGCTGCTGCTCGGCAGCGGCGGAAACCGCAAGTCGGCGCTCGACCTGGCGCGCGACCTGTTGCAGCGATTCGACGGGCTCGCGGGCCTGCTGTCGACCGACTTCAGGCAGATCGCCCGCGTGGCCGGCATCGGTCCGGCCAAGGCCGCGAGCCTGGCGGCGATGCGCGAACTCGGCCACCGCCAGTTGTACGCCGAAGTGCAGGACCGCGACGTGTTAAGCAGTTCCCAGGCCACCAGGGAATACCTGCGCGCCCGCTTCCGCTATTGCAAGAGCGAGATCTTCAGTTGCATCTTCCTGACCAACCAGCATCACATCCTGCGGCTCGACGAACTGTTCCAGGGCACCATCGACGGCGCCGCGGTCTATCCGCGGGAAGTGGTGGAACGCTGCCTGGCCTACAACGCCGCCGCGGTGATCCTGGCCCACAACCACCCCTCGGGAATCGCCGAGCCCAGCCAGGCCGACATCGCCATCACGCGCAAGTTGCGCGTCGCGCTCGAAACCATCGACGTCCGCGTACTCGACCACCTCATCGTCGGCAGCACCCAGGTCGTTTCCCTGGCCGAGCGGGGCCTGATGTAGCCGTTTGCGGCTTGCTCCAAAGGGGGTGTTCTGGTATAAATCGCGCCTCTTTGGAACAGCCGGCCGGCGGCCGGCGGCAACCCAGCGAAAAAAGAGGTTCAGTACGATGGCGCGAATTTGCATGGTCACCGGCAAACGGCCGTTGGTGGGGAACAATGTTTCCCACGCGCAGAACAAGACCAAGCGCCGCTTTCTGCCGAACATCCAGAGCCACCGCTTCTGGGTGGAGTCGGAAAAGCGTTTCGTCAAGTTGCGGGTTTCCACCAAGGGCATGCGCATCATCGACAAGAACGGCATCGACAAGGTGCTGGCCGACATTCGCGGAAGGGGGATTCGAGTATGAGAGAGAAGATCAAGCTGGTTTCCAGCGCCGGCACCGGCCACTACTACACCACCGACAAGAACAAGCGCACCACACCCGACAAGATCGAAATCCGCAAGTTCGATCCGGTCGTGCGCAAGCACGTGATCTACAAGGAAGCCAAGATCAAGTAGCTTTTTCTGTCTGGCCGCGGCGCCTTCAGCCCGGTCGCCGGGCGGTCAGCAGTACCCGCGCCGGGGCGGGATAGCCCTCGATCGTCCTTTTCGAATCTTCCCTGTCCAGCGAGTTCACGAGCGACTCGAAAGGCATCCATTCGGTAGTGCGTTGCTCCGCCGGCGTGGTAATGCTGCGGTCGATGATTTTCCGGTCGACGAATCCGCAGCGTTCCAGCCAGACTTCCAATGTCGCAATCGAGGGAATGAACCAGACGTTGCGCATCTGCGCGTAACGATTCTTCGGCGTCAGACTGTAGCCTTCGTCGCCTTCGACGAAAATCGTTTCCAGCACGAGTTCGCCGCCGGGGCGCAAACTGTCGTGCAGCGAGACGAGATGATCGAGCGGCGAGCGTACGTGATATAGCACACCCATCGAAAATGCCGTATCGAAATATTCGCTGCGGCCGGGAAAATCTTCCAGCGCCATGGGCATCACCCAGCAGTTCGCTTCCGGCACGAAGGATTTCAGCGCCCAGAATTGCATGGCGTAAGGGATGTGCGGCTCGAGTCCGATGACCTGCCCGGCCTCGCGGCCAAGCATGCGAAAGCAGTAGTAGCCATTGCCGCAGCCGACGTCGAGCAGCCTGCGTCCTTTCAGGGGAGCGATCTGCCCGTCGAGCCGGGCCCATTTCATGTCGGCGCGCCATTCGCAGTCGAGTTCGATGCCGAAGATCTCAAACGGACCCTTGCGCCAGGGGATGAAATCCAGCAACTGGTTCCGCAGTTGCTGCCGCGTAGCCTCGTCGCAGTCGGCCGGGTCGCCGATGAGAACTGTCTCGCTGAAATCAACTATGGAAGGACGGATTCGCGGCAATTGCCCGATCTGCCCGAGGCGGCGGCGGATATCCCCGTGGCGAATTTGGCCCAGACTTTCCTCGGACAGGAACTTTTTCAGGGAAGACAGTGCCGTGCCTTCCAGTTGCCCGAGCAGGGAAGAGAAATTCATCGGTCTTCCCGCTTGCAGGCCACCATCGAAGCGAAATTGAAGCACTGGAACCATTGTTCCGCGGACTCGAATCCGGCCGCAGCGAGACGCGCCTTGTGCGCCGCGAGGGGCTCCGGCAGCAGCACCTTCTCCAGTGCGTCGCGCTTGCGGCTGATTTCCATCTCGCTATAGCCCATTTCCCGCTTGAACTGGTGGTACATCTCGATATAGAGATCGTTCAGGCGCCCATCGTCCAGGACGATCTTTTCCGACAGGATCAGAATGCCGCCGGGCGTCATGCCGTCGTGAATCCGCCGCAGGAGCGGCGCCCGGTCCGCGGGCGGAACGAACTGCAAGGTGAAATTGAGGATGACGACCGAGGCGTTCTCGACGGCAAAATCCCTGATGTCCTCATGCCGGCATCGCACCGGGCCGCCGCCGAGCGCCGCAAGCCTTTCTTCGAGCCCGTCGAGCATCGGACGGGAATTGTCCACGGCGATGATCTCGCAGGGCCGGCCTTGCATGCGCCGGGCGATGGCGAGGCTGGCCGCGCCGAGGCTGCAGCCGAGATCGCAGATGCGGCTGCCCGGCTGGTAGTACTTTTCCGCGAGGCGGGCGGTCATCGCGATAATCGTGGTATAGCCCGGAACCGAGCGGTGGATCATGTCCTCGAACACCGCCGCCACTTTCTCGTCGAAGACGAAATCGCCCGGCATCATGTCGCCGGCGTACAACTTGTCCGTGGGGGGCTGTTTCATGTTCCGCTCTTGCGATACAGCAGGTCGCGCACTTCGTGGCCAAGCCGCCTGCCTCGAAGTTCGAAGCGGGTCAGCGGGCGCTCGGGGCATTCCCAGCAGGCATTTTCGCCGAAACGGTTGCTGAAACCGGGAATCCGCTCCATGACTTCCATCATGTGTTCGAGGTACGGCGGCCAATCCGTCGCCAGATGAACTTCGCCTCCGGGTCTGAGCCGGCTCTGCACGAGCCGCATGAAGTCCGGCTGCACCAGGCGGCGCTTGTGATGGCGCTTGCGCGGCCAGGGGTCGGGAAAAAGCATGAGCACGCGGTCTACGCTTTCTTTGGCCAGGTTGTCGGAAAAAACCTCGACCGCATCGTGGCAGATCAGCCGCACGTTCGTAAGATCATGTTCGACGATGCCTTGCAGCAGGCGGCCGATGCCGGGCTGGTAGACGTCGATACCGAGAAAATTGACCTGCGGCTGTTCGCGCGCCATCTCCAGCAGCGACTCGCCGGAACCGAAACCGATTTCGACCGTCAGCGGCTGCGCAAGGGGAAACAGTTGACGCATATCGAGCAGCCCGGGCTCGAACTCGACGACATATCGCGGGGAATATTGTTCGATCGCGCGCCGCTGCCCGCCGGTCAGCCGCCCGGAACGGATTACGTAACTTCGAACCGGCCTGCGCGCCGGCCTTTGGCCTGTTGCGGTCACAGAGGAGGGAAGAAAGTTCCGGTTTCGGGAGAGGAGGCGCTGGCGTAGAGCCTGCGCGGCATGCGGCCGGCGAGGAAGGCTTCGCGGCCGGCGGCGACGGCCTTTTTCATCGCCGAGGCCATCAGCACCGGATTTTGCGCCTCGGCGATGGCGGTGTTCATGAGAACGCCGGCGCATCCGAGTTCCATGGCGATGCTCGCATCGGACGCGGTTCCCACTCCCGCGTCGACGATGATGGGCGTGGTCGCGTTCTCGAGAATCATGCGGATGTTGTAGGGATTGCGGATGCCGAGCCCGGAGCCGATGGGAGCGCCGAGCGGCATCACCGATACACAGCCGATCTCTTCCAGTTCCCTGGCCACGAGTGGATCGTCGCTGGTGTATACCATCACGTCGAAGCCGTCTCCGACCAGAATTTCCGCGGCTTTCAGAGTTTCGGTGACATTCGGGAAAAGCGTTTTCTTGTCGCCGAGAACTTCGAGCTTGACCAGCTTGTGGCCATCGAGCAATTCCCGCGCCATCTTGCAGGTGCGCACGGCTTCTTCGGCGTTGTAGCAGCCGGCGGTATTGGGCAGGATCGTGTACTTGTCGGGAGAGATGACGTCGAACAGGCTGGGTTCGCCCGCGTTCTGGCCGAGATTGACGCGCCGGATGGCCACGGTGATGATCTCGGCACCGCTGGCTTCGAGCGCGGCCCGGTTTTCGTTGAAATCCCGGTATTTACCGCTGCCGATAATGAGCCGGGACCGGTAGCTTTCGCCCGCTATCAAAAAAGGGTCTTCAGCGGCCTGGGTCATGACGTTGATTTCAGCCCCCTCCTATCGCCTGCACGATTTCGAGTTTATCACCCGGCGCCAGCATGGTTGCCTCGAATTCGCCGCGCGGCACGATTTCGCCGTTCAGTTCCAGAGCGATCCTGCGGCCGGTCACGCCCAACTCGTTCACGAGTTCGGCCACGGAAAGCGGTTCAGGCAGGCTCCTGGTTTCCCCGTTGACGATCAGTTCCATGGGAGGCCTTTCAGATCAGCCGGCCTGGAATTGCCGGCCGATTGCGAAAATGCAAAGGCAGAGCCAGCCCGCGAGAAATCCGAGTCCGCCGACCGGCGTGACGGCCCCGAGCCAGCGTGCGCCGGTCAGCACCAGCAGGTACAGGCTGCCGGAGAATAGCACGATGCCGGCGAGGAAGAGGTAGCCGCTCGCCCTGGGCAGGGCCGCGGCGGGAAATTGCAAACTCAGCAGGGCAACCCCGAACAGGGCGAGAGCATGATAGAAGTGATATTGCACTGCGGTCTGGAACGTGGCCATGAGGTCCGCGGTGAGTCTGGCGCTTAGGCCATGTGCGCCGAAAGCGCCGAGCGCGACGGCAAGGAATCCGTTTATGGCGGCGAGTAACAGGAAAACCTGGCCCATGATTCAAACCATTGCGGGGGCGAAGCATGCCTCGCCGCGCAAAATCCAGCGGCAACAAGCGTTTTTTGTATCGACGGGAGGGGTCAGGCCGCGATTCGCGCCTTGATCTTGTTCATGGCGTCTTTTTCGATCTGCCGCACCCGCTCGGCCGAGATGCCGTATTCCTCGGCGAGTTCGTGCAAGGTCGCCTTGGCGTCCTCGAAGAACCAGCGCTTCTGCAGAATGTCACGGCTGCGCTCGTCGAGTTGCGCAACCGCCTGGTGCAGGGACGCGCCGGTGACTTCTTCCCACTCGGATTCTTCCAGTTGAATGGCGGGATCGGCGCCGTGGTCTTCGAGATAGTTCGCCGGCGCCCGGAAATCGTTGTCGTCGGAACTTTCGGGGTCGGCGTCGAACGACTTGTCGTAGGCGCTCATGCGGCCTTCCATCTGCCTGACCACCTTGGCGTCGACGCCGAGATCTTCGGCCAGCGCCTCGGCTTCCTCGTTGTTGAGCCAGCCGAGTTGCTTCTTGGCGGAGCGCAGATTGAAGAACAGCTTGCGTTGCGCCTTGGTGGTGGCGATCTTGACGATGCGCCAGTTGCGCAAGATGAATTCGTGCATTTCCGCGCGGATCCAGTGCACCGCGAAGGACACCAGGCGCACGCCCACATTCGGGTCGAAACGCTTCACGGCCTTCATCAGGCCAACGTTGCCTTCCTGGATCAGGTCGGCCTGGGACAGTCCGTAGCCGGAATAGGTTCTGGCTATATGCACGACGAAGCGCAGATGCGCGAGCACGAGCTGGCGCGCGGCTTCCACGTTGTCATCGTAGAAATATTCGCGTGCGAGTTCGCGTTCCTGCTCGGGAGACAGCACCGCGATGTTGTTCACGCTCGCGATATAGGCAGTCAGGTCCCGTCCGGGACTGGCTGGCCAGACTGTCTGAATAGCTGTAGAGGCGCTGCCGTTCACTTTAACTGCACTCTTGTCCTTTCCCTCTTTCCCGTTGTCCGCTTCGCGAACAACCAAGTATTTTCGGGTTTTTTCGCAATATTGTCAAGACCTTGCGGTCTCTTCCAGTTCCTCTGTAGGCAGGTATATGGACAATCCGGAAGAATTCAAGTTCCTTGCAAGGAAAATACTACCCCATTCAATCGCTGAACAGCGCTTCGACGAATTCGCGCGCGGCGAAAGGCCGCAGATCGCTTGCCTGCTCGCCGATGCCGATGAAACGCAGCGGTATGCCGAAACGCCTGGCAATGGCGAAGACCACGCCGCCTTTGGCCGTGCCGTCGAGCTTGGTCAATACGATGCCGGTCAGGGAAGTGCTCTCGTGGAAACTTTCCGCCTGGTTCACCGCGTTCTGGCCGGTGGTCGCGTCGAGCACGAGCAATATTTCGTCGGGTATGCCTTCGTCCTGCTTGCGCAGCACGCGCACGATCTTTTCCAGTTCGCGCATGAGATTGTCCCGGGTGTGCAGGCGGCCGGCCGTGTCGGCGATGAGCACATCGATCTCTTTCGCCCGCGCCGATTGCCAGGCGTCGAAGATCACCGCCGCGCTGTCGGCGCCGGCGGCCTGGGCGACGACCGGCACATCGTTGCGTTCGCCCCAGGCCTGCAATTGTTCGACCGCGGCGGCGCGAAAGGTATCGCCCGCCGCCAGCATCACCGAACGTCCTTCGTCACGTAGCCGGCGCGCCAGCTTGCCGATGGTCGTCGTCTTGCCGGCGCCGTTGACGCCGACCATGAGGATGACGAACGGCCGGCCCTTTGACGCCACCTGCAATGGCTGCTCGCAAGGCGCCAGAATTTCCGTCAATTCATCCTTGAGCGCGGCGACGAACTCCCCGGAATCGGAAAGGCGGCGGCGGTCGAGTTTCGATTGCAGACCGGCGATCACCTGATCCGTGGCTTCCAGTCCCACATCGGCGGAAAGCAGCCGGGTTTCGACATCCTCCAGCAGTTCGGCATCGATCCGGCGGTTTCCGGCGGCAAGTCCGGCCGCGAGCTCCGCAACGCCCCCGCGCAAGCGCGAGCCGGTCTTGTTCAGACCTTGTTTCAGGCGGGAGAACAGCCCGGAGCGCTCGGCGCCGGATCCGGGTTCATCTCCGGAGCGCGAGGATTTTCCGAACTTGAGCATGCAATGTTCTCGAATTTGGCGGCGGGCTATGCTATCACCACCCCCGCCCGGCTAGCAAAGAGGAATGCATCGACATATGGGAACGAGTTCACAAGGATCAGTCAGGAAGAAACACGCCCGAACGGGGAAGAAAACCGCGGTGCGGATCATCGGCGGTGAATTGCGCCGCCGGCTGCTGCATTTTCCGGAAACCGACGGATTGCGACCGACGCCGAACCGGATTCGGGAAACCCTTTTCAACTGGCTGCGGGACAAGGTCGAAGGCAGAACCTGCCTGGATCTGTTCGCCGGCAGCGGCGCCCTCGGATTCGAAGCCCTGTCCCGGGGGGCGGCCCGGGTGATACTTGTCGAACGCAACGCCGCCGCATGCCGGGCGCTGGCGGAAAACGCGAAGATTCTCAAGGCGGAAAACGCCGAAGTCCATCACACCTCGGCCTGGGACTGGCTGCGTCAGACCCGTCAGCCGCCGGCGAGCATTGAACTCGTGTTTCTCGACCCGCCTTTCGCCGGCGGCCTGTTGCCCCAGGCCTGCGAAACGCTTGAGCGCAGCGGCCTGCTCGCCCAATCCGCACTGATCTATCTCGAAGCCGAGACCGAAGTGCGGCCGCAACAGTTGCCCGGCAACTGGACCGTGGAAAAAGCTGGCTCCGCGAGCGACGTGCACTATTTCCTGGCGCGGCGCGAATGAGCCGCCGGAACGCGTATTCCGCATTGAATGGTTTCCGTGCGGCCTGGTGGCTGCCCGGCGGGCATCTGCAATCATTGCGGCGCAAGTTCGGGCCGGGAGTGACGGTTGTCCAGGAAGGCGAGCGCCTGCCGCTCGAAGACGGCGACTTCATCGATCTGGCCTGGGTCCGGCCCGGCGGCGAGATTGCTCCGGGGGACCCCGTCGTTTTCGTTCTTCATGGCCTTTGCGGCTGCTCCGAATCGTTGTACGTGCAAGCGCTTCAGCATCATTTGCTCGCGCGCGGCATCGCCAGCGTGGCGATGAATTTCCGCGGTTGCAGCGGCGAGCCCAATAACAAGGCGCGCAGTTACCATTCAGGCGTTTCCGCCGATGCCGACCAGGTGTTCCGGAATTTGCGTGAACGGCTGCCCGGAAATCCCTTTCATTGCGTCGGCTATTCCCTTGGCGGAAACGTGTTGCTGAAGTGGCTGGCCGAGACCGGCGGTCCGGCCGGACTCGTCCGGGCGGTAAGCATTTCCGTACCCTTCGATCTGGCGCAATGCTCGGCTGCCCTGGGCCGCGGATTGACCCGCTACTACGGCCGCTACTTTCTCGGCCGCCTGCAACAGGATCTGGCGGCGAAAAAGCGCCGATTCCGGGAAACCGGCTTAGATGCGGAACTGGCCTTGCTCGAAGAACTCGGCCCTCTGCAAGACATCGCCAGCCTGTGGGAGTTCGACGACCGCGTCACCGCGCCGCTGCATGGCTTCGCCGATGCGGCGGATTACTACGCGAAATGCAGCAGCCTGCCGCTCCTGGCCGGGATCAGGACGCCGACCTTGCTGATCCAGAGCGCCGACGACCCGCTGGTGCCCGCCGCCTCGCTGCCGGATCCGGCCCGGCTGCCGAAAAATGTGCGCCTGGAACTGACAAGTTCCGGCGGGCATGTCGGATTCTTCGCCGCCGGCGGCAGCCGTCTCGAACAGGCGGTAGCCGATTTCCTGGTTTGTTAGCTTGGAGCCTATTGGCTAGAATGCCGCCATGAAAACCGTCGTCTATCCCGGCACGTTCAATCCGATAACCAATGGCCATAGCGATCTGGTGGAGCGCGCTTCCCGCCTGTTCGACAAGATCATCGTCGCCGTGGTGGATGCGAACCTGAAAACCTCCAACTCGCTGCCCATCGAGACGCGCCTGGCGCTGACGCGGGAAGTGCTGGGACATCTCGAGAACGTCGAAGTGCGCAGTTTCGATAACCTGCTGACGAAATTCGTCGAGGAATGTGAAGCCAATATCATCCTGCGCGGCTTGCGCACGGTTGCCGACTTCGAATACGAGTTTCAGCTCGTGGGGATGAATCGCGTATTGGCGCCGGAGATCGAAACGGTGTTCCTGGCCCCGGCGGAACACCTTTCCTATATTTCATCCACCCTGGTGCGGGAGATCGCCTCCTACGGCGGAGACATTTCCAATTTCGTACACCCGGCTGTGGCGAAAGCGATTACCGAAAACGGTCAGGTCTGACAGGACGGACAAAAAACCGTCGAACGCTGGCCGAGCCGCAACTCGCGCAGGGCCGCGGAACAGCGCACGCATTCCTCCCCTTCCCGCCCGTAGACATTCAATTGCTGCCTGAAATAGCCGGGTCTGCCATCGCCGCCGGTGAAATCGCGCAAGCTGGTGCCGCCGGAGCGGATGGCTTCGGCCAGCACCGACCGGATCGTTTCCGCCAGTTTCTCGTAGCGCCGCGTCGAAATCCTGCCGCAGGCCCTGGCCGGATGGATGCCGGCCAGAAACAAGGCTTCACAGGCGTAGATGTTGCCGACCCCGGCGACGGTCCGGGAATCCATGATCAGGTGCTTGACCGCGGTTTTGCGGCGGCGGCTTTTTCGGTACAACAAGGCGCCGCTGAATTCATCGCCGAGCGGTTCCGGCCCAAGGCCTTGCAATAACGGATGCTCTCCCGCACCCGCCGGCTGCCAGTGCATGCTGCCGAATTTGCGCGGGTCGGTGAATCGCAGCGCCCTGCCGGAGTCGAACACGATATCGACGTGAGCGTGCTTGCCGGGCGGCTCGTCCGCCGGAGTCAGCCGCAAACTGCCCGACATGCCCAAGTGAATGAGCAGCGCTCCGCTCTCGCTATGGAACAGCAGATATTTTGCGCGCCGCCCGACTGCAGTGAAGCATCGTCCCGGCAGCTCTTGCGCAAGCGCGTCCGGGACCGGCCAGCGCAGGCGACGCTCGCGCACGTCGACCCGGACGATTCGCCGATCGAGCACATGCGGCTCCACACCGCGGCGCGTAGTCTCGACTTCGGGAAGTTCAGGCAAATCAGTCTCCGGCGGTCTTTTTTCTGCGGTCATGGCCGAACGAGGAGCCACAGTTATAATGTGGCCCCGCCGCAAAGTACAGGATGCCGGTTCCCAATCATGATTAAGGAAATTCCGATGCTTCGGATCGGCGTCGACGTCGGCGGCACGTTTACCGATTTTCTCTGCGTAAGGTCCACTGCTGCGGGCGAGGTCGAATTGTCGGTCTACAAGATTCCCTCGACGCCTCGGGCGCCGGAACTCGCCGTACTCGAAGGTCTTGAGGCAATGGGCGTCACCGGCGAGGTTCTGCAGATCGTGCATGGCAGCACGGTCGCGACCAATGCCCTGTTGCAGCGAAAGGGCGCCCGCACCGCTTTCGTCACCAACCGCGGTTTCGGCGACATGTTGACGCTGGCGCGGCAGACCCGCCCACACTTGTACGCGCTCGAATTCGAACCCTCGCCGCCGCCGGTGGAGGAACAACTTTGCCTGGAAACCGGCGGCCGCGTGAGCGCCGATGGGGAAACAATAGATTCGCTGACCGCGGAAGACCTGACCGCATTGACCGAGAGACTGCGCGAACTGAATGCCGAATCGGTAGCGATCAATCTGTTGTTTTCGTTTCTCGACCCGGGCCACGAGGAAGCGATAGAACAGGCGCTGCGCGAAGCCATGCCCGGAGTGTTCGTTTCCCGTTCCTCGCGGGTGCTGCCCGAATACAAGGA
This sequence comes from uncultured Pseudohongiella sp., assembly GCA_964622925.1. Taxonomy (GTDB): domain Bacteria; phylum Pseudomonadota; class Gammaproteobacteria; order Pseudomonadales; family Pseudohongiellaceae; genus UBA9145. The sequence continues at coordinate 26,653 of CAZUSL010000040.1, forward strand.
ATACGAGCGTGGCATGGCGACCTGGCTCAACGCCTTTCTCGGACCGGTGGTCAGCGGCTATCTGCGCCGCCTGCAAGCGGGTCTGGACCATCTGCCCGCGGGTTCCTCGCTGCAGGTGATGCAATCGAGCGGCGAAACCATCAGCGCCGGCAAGGCGGCGGACTCCGCGGTAAACCTGCTGCTTTCCGGACCCGCTGGAGGGCTGGCGGCGGTGGAATACCTGGGCCGCCAGATCGGACGAAACAAACTGATCAGTTTCGATATGGGCGGCACTTCCACCGACGTGGCCTTGCTCGACGGACCCATCGGCATCACGAGCGAAGGCCGGCTCGGCGAAATTCCCGTCTCGGTTCCCATGGTGGACATGCACACCATCGGCGCCGGGGGCGGCTCGATCGCTTACGTGGACAGCGGCGGCATGTTACAGGTCGGGCCGGAATCGGCGGGCGCGGACCCGGGACCGGTGTGTTACGGCAAGGGAGGAACCAGACCGACCGTGACCGACGCCAACCTGCTGCTCGGCCGGCTGCCCGCGGGCTCGCCACTGGCCGGAGGCCTCGAACTCGACATCGGTCTCGCACGCAAGGCCGTGGCCGAACTCGCGGACACGATCAGCCTCGACGTCGAGGCCACCGCGCAGGGCATCGTCAGCATCGCCAACGAACACATGGTCGAAGCCATTCGCCGCATCTCGGTCAACCGGGGCTTCAATCCCGCCGAATTCCTGCTCGTCAGTTTCGGCGGCGCCGGCGGCCTGCATGTCTGCGCGCTCGCCGAAGCCCTCGGCATCCGCCGGGCGGTCGTGCCGGTATATGCCGGCGTGTTGTCCGCGCTAGGCATGGCGGTCGCAGACCAGGGAAGACAGTTCTCACGGACCTTGCAGCGAACGGAAGAAGACGATCCGACGGCGCAGATCGAGCGGGAACTCGATCAATTGTCGCGCCGCGCCAGGGCCGAGTTCGCGGACGAGGGGCTCGACATCGAGAACCTGCAGACGCGATTCAGCGTCGACATGCGTTACACCGGACAGTCATACACGCTGAACGTGCCCTGGACCGGCTGGGGCGCCACACTCGAACGGTTCCACGAACTGCATCGGCGCCGCTACGGCTATGCGCTGGAAACGCCTGCCGAGGCGGTCAATGTCCGCCTGCGCGCATGGTTCTCGGGCCAGGCATTCGACCTGCCGCCCCAAAGCGAAGCGTCAGCCGACAGACCGGAGCAGGAAATCCGGCGCCGCCTGCTTGCGGGAGAAACCGTCACCGGCCCGGCGACGGCGCCCGAGTACGCCTCGACCACCTGGATCGCCGAATCCTGGCAGGCCCGCTTCGACGACTTCGGCAACCTGTTCCTGGAACGGGCCGACTGAGGCTCAGCGCAGCGTATAGGCCACCAGTTCGGCTACTCCGCGCGTGCCGCCGCCTACGAACATGGCCAGGTACTGGATGCCCTCATGCTCGTAGGTGAAAGGCAGGCCTACCTGGTTATCGGGCAACTCGATCTCGGCGATGATGTCGCCGGTCTGCTTGTCGATGGCGCGCATGGTGGGGCCGGCGTCGGCGCTGCCATTGCCTTCAGCGACAAACAGCAGCGTCTTGGTCAGCAGGACGCCGGCCCGGGTGGGCACCCCGGTGGGCGGCAGGTCTACGCCTTCCATCAAGGGATGGTTGGCGATGCGCTCGGGAGTGTCGGCGTTGGGGATCCACCACAGGTGATCGCCGCTGTTCATGTCGATCGCAGTGACACGGCCATAGGGCGGCTTGACGACTTCCAGACCCTGGATTCGGGGTATGCGCACGCCGAAGCCCTGGCTGAGGTCGATATCCGATTCGGGGTTCTTGGCCAGCGCCAGAACCTGTAACTGGGTTCTGGAAGGCACATAGAGAATGCCGGTTTCGGGATCGATGGCCGAGCCTTCCCAATTGGCGCCGCCGGTCGAGGAGGGCAGACTAAGCAGGCCGCGGGTGCCGTCGGGCGCGTCGGCAAGCGAGGGTGGCGTGAAAATGCTCGGGCTGAGCCGGAAGTCGGCTATGGCTTCCAGCGCCAGCGCTTTCAGTTCCGGCGTGAAGTCGATCAGGTTGTCCTCGTCAAAACCCTGGACATCGAAGGCCTCCGGCCACGTGGGGAAGGGCTGGGTCGGCGCGTACCATTCGTTGGGAACGTCGCCGGCCGGCACCGGGCGCTCGACGATCGGCCAGATCGGCTCGCCGGTATGCCGGTCGAAAGCGTAGACCCAGGCCTGTTTGGTCACCGACATGACCACGTCCCGGCCATTGGGCAGATCGATCAGCACAGGCGCCGCCGGTACGTCCCAGTCCCAGATATCGTGATGAATGAACTGGAAGTGCCATTGCCGCTCGCCGGTCAGCACATCCAGGGCCACGATGCCGCTCGAGAACAGGTTTGCCCCCGGGCGGTCGCCGCCGTAGTAGTCGCCGGTCGGGTCTTCCACCGGCAGGTAGACATGACCCAGTTCCGGGTCGCCCGACATCGGCGCCCAGACGCCGGAATTGCCGGTGAAATCGACGCCTTCGTCCAGCCAGGTCTCGTAACCGACCTCGCCCATTTCGGGGATGGTATGGAAAGTCCACAAGCGCTCGCCGGTGCGCACGTCGAAGCCGCGAATATCGCCTTTCGTATTGAACTTGGAGCGGGGCCGCCCGCCGGTCCGGTGCGCCGCTCCGACGACGATCACGTCATTCATTATGAAGGGCGGCGCGGACAGGCCGATATCGGGATAGGGGTAACGGGGATCGTCGCCGTTGCGTACGCCGACCATCAGGTCAACGGTGCCGTTGTCGCCGAATTCAGGGTCCGGGAGTCCGGTTTCGGCGTCCAGTGAAACCATGTGGTAACCGGGGCTGACGTCGATTACCCGCTTCACCTCGCCGTCGGTCCAGTAGGCGACCCCGCGGCCGGAACCCTTGCGCGGCGCCTCGTCGAAACGATCTCCTTCCTGGTACCGGTATATCCACAGAATCTGTCCGGAAGTCGCATCGAGCGCCATGACGTTTCGAGTGCTGCCGACATTGGTATAGAGGATTCCGTCGATTTCCAGCGGCGTGGCGGGATTGTTGTAAACGAGGTCCGGCCCGATGCCTTGCGTCGAAAATCGCCAGGCGATCTCAAGCTCCTGGACATTGTCGGCATTGATCTGATCCAGCGGCGAGTAACGCTGGGAAAACTCGCCGCCGTGGTACAGCGGCCAGTCGCCCTCGTAGACGCTGGTTCCGGACTGGCCTGTTGCCGAAGGAGCAACGGCGAACGCGGCGACGGCCGCGAGAACGGCGAACAGGGGACTTGTGGTTGTTTTCATCTGAAATTCTCCCGTATTGGGCGACAACAGGTTGCCAACGATACCCGGTTGGGAATTGCTGGTCCAGAGTCGTCCGTATTGCGGGTAAAATCACCGGGTGATATAACCCCGGACATCCCTTGTAATCACTTCGATGCAACGCCATTTCCGCATTATGAAACGCAGCGAACGGAACGATTTCCGGTTCCGCAAGGCAAGCGCCATTGTTATTCCGGCATTTTTCCTGCTGAGCGCGGCAACGGCCCCGGCCCAGGAAGCCGGCCAGGAAGTCGCCAATGCCGTGGAGCAGGAAACCGCGGTCCGGTACTCGGTGTTGTATCTGGAGCCGGCCGTGCCGGTCTCCGGGGAAATCGACTTCGAGCTGCCGCTGCCGGTAGTTCCCCAAAGTCCGGAACTCGATTCCGAATTCCAGGAGCGGATGCAAGACATCCGGCAATTCAACGAAGCCATCACCGATTCGGAAATCATGGCCGGCGCTTGGGACAACAGCCTGGTCGAGCAATTGAACTCGCTGGGTTCGCTGCAACAGCAGCAAGGCGACCATCTCGGCGCGATCGAAACCCACGAACGGGCGATTCACGTCCAGCGCATCAACTCCGGTTTGCATACCATCGAACAGACCCCGCTCGTGGAGCAGATGATCGACAGTTACATAGCGATGGGAGACTGGACCCAGGTCGATGTCTATCAGAATTATCTTTTCTACATCCAGCAGAAATTCTACGGCAACAACGACCCCCGGCTGATTCCGGCCCTGGGCGATCTTGCCAACTGGCACGCACGCGCCTTCACGATGCGCCAGGGCGAATCCCTGGCCATGCGGCTGAGTTCGGCGCAGATGCTGTTCAAGGCGGCGGCGCGCATGGTCGAAGTCCATTTCGGGCCCGACGACGAGCGCTATATCGAATATCTGCGCGGCGTGGCGCGCTCCGCCTACCTCGTGGCGCTCAACCAGGATCTGTTGCGGGAACTGGCGCGGGCGCAGTTCAGGGCGCCCCAGGAAACATTGCGGGACATGCTTTACTGGCACTTTCCGATCGTGCCCACCGGATTCCGCGCCGGCGAAGACGCCCTGCTCGCCATCAGGGAATTCTACATGGACCGCGAGGGCGAAGCCGAGCAACTGGCCGAAGCGACCGCCCAGGTGGCGGACTGGTACTTGCTGTTCAACCGGCGCGCGCCGGCAAGAGACATGTACCTGGAGGCCTGGGAAGCGGTGGCGGAGGAGGACAATGCCGATGAATTGCGGCGGCAGTTGTTCGGACAGGTCAGGGAAATACCCGTATTTGCCTCCGACGACAACGGATGGATGGTCGAAAACATGGGTTTCATCGAGGACGTCGAAGAAGTAGTCGATTACGACCACATCGACCTAAGATTTGACGTCACACAATGGGGCGAGGTGCGCAACGTCGAGTCCATCGGCGAGTTCGCGCCGGAGGCCGAATCGCAACATGGCTGGGTCAGGCGCACTGTCCGCGATTCGATGTTCCGGCCCATGCTGGTCGATGGCGAGAACGTGCGTTCCGACGGAAACCTGTTCAGATACAGATACTGGTATTGACTCGAAGCCGATCCCGAAGGCTGCCGAAACGGAAACTCCCGGCCGCGCAAGTTGTCAAAATTCCCTGAACAGGCGCTGAAAAATGTTAAGCTTTGGTTAAGCGGGCTTGGCATATCAAGGAATTCGACTACATTCAGCAATGCGTTGACCGGCGAGGATTGGCATATGCAAGGTTCCATCATCAGTTCCGCTTCCCTGATGCGGCTCGTGCTGGCCTGCGGCCTTGTCATGGGTCTGGCCGCCTGCGAGACGCAACAGCAAAGTTCGCAGCAATCCCAGCAGACTTCCCAGTCGACCTCGGCGAGTACGAGCAATTTCCCGACTCCTTCGCAACCGAGCGGGTCCCAGGGGCCGCAATCTCCGTCCTCGCCCTCATCGTCGCAAAGTCAGAGTTCTTCAAGCAGTTCGCCGTCGATGCCTTCACCGAGTTCGTCGAGTTCAAGCGGATCGCCTTCTTCTCCGTCGCAGTCGACGCCCGCGGGCATGCCGTCATCGCCTTCACAACCCGGCCAGAGCGGCATGCCGCAAACGCCGTCGCAATCCAGTTCGCAAGGCATGCCTTCTTCACCGTCGTCTTCCTCTTCATCGCCGGGAAATCCGGGTCTGCCGACCTTGTCCAACCCGCCCGGCCTGCCGGGTACGCCTTCCTCTTCGAGTCCGGGCGATCCGGGCAGTGCGGCCGGAGGCATGCCGCCTTCGGGTCAGGACGGCGACCAGCCCGGAGCCGAACCGCCCAGCGGCGGCGCCGACGGCAGGGACACATCCACCGGCGATGCGGGCGATTTACCCGGTGGGAGTGATTCAGCCTCCGGGGGCAATTTGCCGGGTGACGCCGGTGGCGGAGCGAATGGCCAGGATGCGGCGGGCGCCGCCGGAGCTCCGGGACTGCCGGGCGCGTCGACTCCTGGATTGCCGGGCGCGCCGGGTGGCGGCGACTATTCGCTTGACACCTTGCCCAGCGGCGGCGTATTCCAGGGCAGTCCGGGCGCGGGTCAGCCGGGAGCCGGTCAACCGGGCGGCGCGATGACCGCGGCGGAAAGAGCGGCCATACTCGATGGGCAATTGCGCCGCACCTACGAGGTTTACGACGAGATGCTGCGGCGGGAGCAGGCTGACGCCCGGGGCGCGGCGAACCGCGCCGGCAACAGCGGCGGCGGCAATGAACCCCCTGGCGGCAGCGGGGGCCAGGGCGGCGCGCAGCAGCCCGGCGGTACTGTTTCGGGTGGGCCGGGAGGATTGCCCAACGGCCCCGGCGGAGCGGATATCGCCGGCGCGGGCGGCAGGCCAGGCGGACCGCCGGGCGATGGCGACCAGCAAGAGACATTCCCGCCGCCGGAAGATATTCCCAGCGGCAGGGACGACGACGTGGTGGCGCGGCAATTGCGCGAAGCGGCAATGACCGAGCCGGATCCCGAATTGCGCGAAGCGCTGTGGGACGAATACAGAAATTACACAGGTATAGCTGTCGACCAATAGGTTATACAGGTACGAAACGATGAAACTGACATCTTCGCAATTGCTGGGCCAATTTACGCTTTTGGGCCTCGTGGCGCTGATCGCAAGCGGATGCGCCACCCATTCGGTACGGACGACGACCTACGAACCGGTCGTTACCGACACCGAAGCCATTCCGGAAGAGTTTCTGATGGACGTTGGCGTGGCGGTGTTCGATCCCGGACTAGACGAAATCGATAGCGACGAGGAAGAAACCACCAACCACCAGATCAGGCTGGCGGAATCCCGTTACGCTCCCTATCTGCTTGCCGAAACCCTGATCCGTTCCGGCAACTGGGGCATCGTCTATGTAATGCCCAACGACGCAAGCCCGATGGACATCCTCGTCGAGGGCACGGTACTGCAATCGACCGGTGAAAGCATGGCCATGCGGGTCGAGGTCAGCGACGCGACCGGCCGCCACTGGTATACGAAGGAGTATAGCGAGGCCATCAGCCAGTTCAGTTACGAACCGGGACAGCGGGCGCAGAACGATCCCTTCCAGGTGCTGTACAACTCCATCGCCAACGATCTGCTCGCCTGGCGCAAGGCCAACATGTCGAACGAGCGCATTGCGGAAATCAGGGCGGTGTCCGAAATGCGCTTCGCCCGGCGTTTCTCGCCCGACGCGTTCGCGGACTATCTGAACGCGGACGGCGAAGGCCGCTATATGCTCACCGCCCTGCCCGCGGAATCCGACCCCTCGTTGCGCCGGATTCGCGAGATTCGCGAACGCGATTACATGTTCCTCGACACCGTGCAGGAATATTATTCCGGCTTCACCCGGGAAATGCGCGAGCCGTATGATTCCTGGCGCGAACAGAGCTATCACGCAACCCTGGCCCTGCGCGAACTCGAAGACAATGCCAGAAGGCGTTTCATCCTCGGCACCGCGGTGGTGCTCGGAGGTCTCGCCGCCGCCGCCAACGGCGGTGACTACGTAACCCAGGTCGGCGGCGCCGCCAGCGTCGGCGCCGGCGCCTACCTGATCAAGAGCGGGTTCGACAGGCAGGCCGAAGCGCGAATTCACATGCAGGCGCTGGAAGAGATGGGCGCATCGCTGGAAGGCGAAGTCGCGCCAAGAGTGATCAGTCTCGAAGACCAGACCATCACCTTGTCCGGCACGGTGGAGGAACAATACGAACAGTGGCGCGAGATCCTGGCTGATCTTTATGCCGCCGAACGGACCGAACTGCCGTCCGCGGCGGCGCGCGACTGACCGCGGACAAATCATGAATCCGCCCGGGCCACCGACGGATCAGCCGCAGATTTCCGTTAAACGATGACACATGCCCGAACAGCAGAACGCACATCGATCGCCGGAGCAAGCGGATGACAGCGCCACTCCCGCACATGCGCTGCCGCTGCCGGAATCCCGCCGGCCTTCACCCCTTTTGTGGCTGGGTGTTGGCTTATTGCTGGTAGTGGCCCTGCTGGTCATTTTCGTCCTGCCGGTTGTCGTTTCCGAATACGAATTGCCTCTTGAACGCCGCGCGGAACTGGCGCCTCAGCCGGTTGCCCCGGCTGTCAGTCAAACCCCGGAAGAACTTTCCCCATTCGAGGAAGCGGTGTTTGCGCGAGAGCGCCAGCGGGCCCAGGACGTACTCGCCCTGATTCTCGACACCCAGGCTGAACTCGAACCCTTGCAGGTAGGGGAATGGGCCGGGGAAATCTATGGCGCCGCGCTGGAAGTCGCGCGAGCCGGGGACGAAGCCTATCGCAACAGGGAATTCGAACAGGCCAACGCTTCCTACCAGGAAGCGGCGGATTCGCTCAACGAGTTGCTCGAATCGGTGCCGGGTCGGCTCGAACAAGCGCTTGCCGCCGGTGAGGAAGCCCTACTGGACGGCGAGCCTGAACTGGCCGGGGAGAACTTCAACGTTGCGCTGCTGCTCGATCCGGGCAATCCGATGGCCCGGGCCGGACTTGAGCGAACAGCGAACTACGAAGAGTTCGCGGTCGCGCTCGAACGCGCCGGCGAGTTGGCGCAGGCGGGCGATCTGCAGGAATCCCTGGCGGCCTATCGCGAGGCGGCGGGGCTGGACCCTTCCAGCCGGGAGGCCCAGGCCGGAGTCGCCGACGTAACCCGGCGAATCAGGCAAGCCGAGTTCTCCGCTGTAATGTCCGCCGGCTTCGCCTTGCTCGACGCGGGCGATCCGGAGGCGGCCATCGCCGAATTCGAGCGGGCCGAAGGGCTTGGCGTGAACAACGAACAGGCCCAGGCCGCCATAGAGCAGACCCGCAACCAGGTTGCGTCGGTCGAAATCGAACGCCTGCGCGGCCGGATCGAGAATGCCGAGCAATCCGAGCAATGGCAGCAGGCGGTGGAGACCTATGACGAAGTGCTGGCGATCGACGCCAACGTGGTATTCGCCCTCGACGGCAGGAACTATGCCGTCCGCCGCGCCCTGCTCGACAGCCTGCTGACCGAAGCCATAGCCAATCCCTATCGCTTCAACGAGGACGAGGTTTACCGGGAAGCGCTCGATGTGTATTACACCGGCCGCTCGATCGAAAATCCCGGATCGAAACTTGTCGGCCAACTCGATCAACTGGAAGTGTTGCTGGCCAATTCGCAGGTTCCCGTCGAGGTGCGTTTCGCATCCGACAACCTGACCACTGTGACAATTCTCCGCGTGGCCGAACTCGGATTTTTCGAGCAAACCAGCCTGTCGCTGAAACCGGGGCGCTATGTCGCGCTCGGACGGCGCATCGGATTTCGGGAAGTGCGCGAGGAATTCACGGTCGGTTTCGGACAGACTCCCGCGCAGGTCGTCGTGCAATGCGTGGACCGGCTGGGCGTGAGGCGCTGAGGCCATGCAACAACGTGAATCCGATTACATCGAGCCGATCGTCCCGGTCGAATTTACGCCGCCGAAGGGCGACGGGCCCGGCTTCGTATTCCGCTGGCGCTGGCTCTATGGCGCTATCGCCGCCTTTGCCGCCGTAAGCGGCTTCGCCGCCTGGTTCGTATTGACGGCCAAATCGGTTTTTGTCGAAGTCGACCCAATCACGGCGGAGATCGAGATCAGCGGTGGCCTGAATTTCATGATCGGCCCCCGCTACCTGCTTCGCAGCGGTGAATACAGGCTGCGGCTGAGCAATGCCGGCTACCATGACAGCGACATCATCCTCGCCGTGGGCGAGGAAGCTTCGCAGACCCGGCAATACGTCATGAATCCCCTGCCCGGCAGGATTTCGGTCAGCGCCGGAGGCCTCGAAGGCGCCCGGGTCAGCATCGGCGGCGCGGACATAGGCGATACGCCGGTCATCGGCGCCGCGGTGGAAGCGGGAGACTACGAACTCGTAGTCAGCCTCGACCGTTACCGTAATTTCAGCCGGGAAATCAGCGTTGAAGGCCGCGAGGTCGAACAACAGTTCGAAGTCGAACTTCAGCCCGCCTGGGCCGAAGTCAGCCTGGCAAGCGAACCGCCCGGCGCCGAAGTGCTGGTGGACGGCGAATTCGCCGGGCATACGCCGCTGGTCGCCGAAATCCTCGAAGGCGACCGCCTGGTGACCTTGCGGCTGCCGCGCCACAAGGCCTGGCAGGACGAACTCGAAATCAATGCCGGCGAGCCCATTCGATTGCCTCCGGTAACGCTTGAGCCCGCCGACGGGCTGGTTTTCATCCGGTCCGATCCGTCCGGCGCCAGCGTCACCGTCGGCGGCGAATTCAAGGGCCTGACGCCGCTGGAAGTTTCCCTGGCTCCCGGCCGGTCCCACGAGTTCACGCTGTTCCGGGAAGGCTATCACTCGAAACGGACCGATCTCGTAATCCGCGCCGATCAGCAGCACGACCTGCAAATCGATCTGGACCCGGTGCTCGTCAGCGTACAGGTGCAGGCGGAGCCCGCCGACGCCGAATTGTATGTAGACGGCGAACTGCTCGGTCCGGCCAACCAGACCGTGGAATTGCTCGCGGCAAGCCAGACCATCGAGATTCGCAGCAATGGCTACGTGCCATATACCGCCGAGTTCATTCCGCGTCCCGGCCTCGACCAGATCATCCGCGCCAGCCTCAGGTCGCTGGAGGCGGTCCGGCTCGAAAACATCAGCGTGGTGACCAACGCCGCCGGCCAGACGATGAAACTGTTCTTTCCCGAGGGCCGCACTTTCACTATGGGCTCCTCGCGCCGGGAAGCAGGCCGCAGGCCCAACGAAACCTTGCGCGAAGTGAAACTCGAGCGGCCCTTCTATCTTGCTGAAACCGAAACCACCAACGAACAGTTCCGCCAGTTCGACCCGCAACACTCGTCCGGAACGACCGCGGGCATGACCCTCGACAACGGCGGCCAGCCCGTGGTGCGGGTGTCGTGGCAACAGGCCGCGCTGTTCTGCAACTGGCTGAGCGAACAGGAGTCCCTGCCGCCTTTCTATCAGGTGTCCGGCGGCCAGGTCGTCGGCTTCGACCCCGAATCCCACGGGTACCGCCTGCCCACGGAAGCGGAATGGGCATGGGCCGCGCGCGTTGACGGCAACGGCGCGAGCTTGCGTTATCCCTGGGGCGAAAACCTGCCGCCGCCGCCGCGCGCCGGCAATTTCGCCGACCTTGGCGCCGGCTCCTTTCTGACCCTGGTCTTGCAGGACTACAACGACGGCGCGCCGGTGACCGCGCCGGTCGGCTCGTACCCGCCGAATCTGCGGGGACTGTACGACCTGGCGGGCAATGTCTCGGAATGGACGCACGATTATTACGGTTCGGTCGGTCTGAGCGGGACGGTTCCGGCCGATCCGCTCGGGGCCGAGACCGGCGACGCCCATACGATCCGCGGTTCAAGCTGGGCCCAGGCGTCGATTACCGAAATGCGGCTGTCGTATCGCGATTTCGGCGTCGAGCCGCGTTATGACGTGGGTTTCCGGGTAGCCCGCTATCTCGAAGAGGAATGAGTCATGCGTAACCGGTTATTGAAATACCTGCTGTTCGCCGCCTTGCTCGGCGGCATTCCCGGCGCTGGGGCAATCCAGGACCAGGACCAGCAACAGGACGATCAGTCCGCCGCCCAGGAGCAGGAACAGGCGGAGCAGGAGCAGACCGAAGCGCAGGAAGAGTCCACCGAAGAGACCGGGGAAAACGAGGGTTTCGAACGCTTCATTCCTACCGAACAGGTCTCGCGCGACCTGGGCGTTTCATTCCCGGCGGATATTTGAAGATCGGATTGAAGGATACGGAACCATGAGAAACGGAACGCTGAACCAGACTCTCTATCAGTTGGCCGCGCTGATCACCGCGGTAATCATCGTGCACGCAGCCTACGTGGCGATCATCCGTCCCAACGCGGAATTCATCCAGGAACAGCAGAACCAGTTGCAGCAAGCCGATCCGGATTATGTGCCGGAACGCTCGGTTTACATCATCCTGCGCAACGTCGAACAGGAAACCTGCATCATCCTCTTTCTTTGGGCGCTGTCGATCATCGGCATGAAGACCGTGACCACGATGCGCGAGCGCGCCCTGCTCGACCGCACGCTGATACCGCTGTCGGAGGGCATCAGCATCCTGCCCGAGGACGCGCGCAATTACTCGCGTCCGGTGCAGGCCTTGCCGGAAAAGGAACGTGACCGCCTGTTGCCCAGGGCCTTGCTCGCGGGCCTGCATCGATTCCAGACCACGCGCAACATCCAGGACGTTTCCACCACGATCAAGGACACCTGCGAAGCCGAGGCCGACCGGCTTGAGACCGAACTGACGATCGTGCGCTATATCGCCTGGGCGATTCCGTCCATCGGCTTCCTCGGAACGGTGCGCGGCATCGGCACCGCGCTCGGCCAGGCCTACCAGGCCGTGGCCGGCGATATCGTCGGCGTGACCGTGAGCCTCGGCGTGGCCTTCAACTCCACCTTCGTGGCCTTGGTGGTAAGCATCCTGCTGATGCTGCTTCTGCATCAATTGCAGTTGCTGCAGGACCGGCTCGTGCTCGACACCCAGAACTATTGCGACGACCGCTTGATCCGGCGCCTGCAGGTGCCTGACCGGGAGCACCACGCATGAGCCTGAAAGTCATCGAGTTGAACGATGCCTCGTTGCAGGTCGGCGACGACGCCGGCGTCGCCGTCGCCGGTCCCGGATTCGCCTTGCTCGAAGGCAGGGAAGTGATACTCGGTGCGGCGGCGGAACAGCAACATCGAATTTATCCCACCAGCAGTTACGACAAGTTCTGGCATGAATTGAACATGGAGCCGCTGCATGTCCGCGGCCGCATCCGCCACCATGCCGATCTCGCATACAGCCAGTTGCTGGAACTGGCCCGGGAGGCGGACATAAACGACGAGGTTCTGATCGCGGTGCCGGGCCACTACAACAATCAGCAATTGGGACTTCTGCTCGGGTTGGCGAGTCAATGTCCGTTTCGGGTCGGCGGCATGGTCGATTCGGCCCTCGCCGCGGCCTCACACACGGACAAGTACGCAAGCGGTGAGCATATCGTTCACGCCGGTCTGTACCTGCACCAGGTGCTGTTGACCCGCCTGATCAGAAAAGACGGCGAGTTGACCGTCGATAGTGTCGTGCCGGTTCCGCAACTCGGCCGCCAGCAACTACTCGACGTGCTGATGCGGATCGCCAACGACGCCTTCATTCGGCAATGTCGCTTCAACCCGCAACACGAAGCGGCCTCCGAGCAGGAACTGTATTCCATGCTGGCGGCCTGGATCGGCGAAAAGGGCGATGAACAGGGCAATCTGGAAATGGAACTGAAAGCCGGCGCCATTACCCACACGGCCAAACTGCCGCGGGACCAGTTGCTCGCGGGGTTGCAGAAATCCTACGACAAACTGCTGCGTTCGTTGCGTCCGCTGACCGAACTGCCCGGCGCCGGCATTCTGCTCGATCATCGGCTGGCCCTGCTGCCGGGAGCGGTCGCCGCCCTCGGTGAGGCCGGGCCGCTGCAGGTGGCGCGGCCGGAAGCCGTAACCGAAGCCTGCCTGCATCATCACGAGTTGATCGCCGGAGGCGAAGGCGTACATCGGATTCGCGCCTTGCCCGACCTCGATTCTCCGGGTGAAGTCGCGGGGATTCGCGCCGGTCGCAATGCGCCGACCCACGTGCTGTTCCGCAATCGGGCGATGCCGGTTACCGATCTGCCGCTTGTCAACAACCTGAACGGCAGCGGCGGCAATGCGCTCGAGTTCGATCTGCCCGGCCCATCCACGACCCTGGGCAGAATTCTCAGGCAACAATCCGAAGTCATGCTCGACTGCGGCGAAATCGAATTTCGGCTCAATGACGTGCCGGTAAAAGGCAGACAGCCGCTCAAACTCGGGGACCGGATTCGCTTCCCCGAACTCGCGGACGAATTGCTGATGATCGAGGTGAACGATGGCCGGTAAGACGGGCAAGGGACGACGCGGCGTAACGCCATTGAGCCTGGCGTTTCTCGACGTCATGTTCTGCGGTTTCGGCGCGGTGATCCTGATCTTTCTGATCCTCGACCACACGTCCACGGTTTCGGTCGTCGAAAGCAGTCCCGATCAGGAAATCGAACTCAATATGCTGGAGCGCGAAATCACCGAAGGCGTGGAGGGAAATCTCGAATTGCGCAACCTGCTCGCGGATCTGAGCGAAGAATTCGAGCGCGGTGAAGTCGAAGCGGAAGAATTGCGCGAGCAGGTGGAACTGCTGCGGCGCGAAATCGAATTACTCAACAACAGCGGGGCCGACAGCGATCAATTGCGCGACCGGCTGCTGTCGGACATCGAATCCCTGGAAACGCAGATCGAGGAATTGCTGGCCCAGGAATTCGAACGCTCGGGCAACAACGTGCGCCAGTTCCTCGGCGACGGCAATCGGCAATATCTTTCAGGCATGTTCCTGGGCGGCCAGCGCATATTGATCCTGATGGATTCCTCGGCCAGCATGCTCGACGAAACCCTGGTCAATATCATCCGCACGCGCAACATGCCGGACGAGCGCAAGGTGCAGTCGCCGAAATGGCTCAGGGTGCTGCGTGCGGTGGACTGGATCACGACCCAGGTGCCGGTCACCAGCCGCTACCAGATCTGGAGTTTCAATACCGAAGTCAGCTCGGCGCTGCCGGGCGATCTTCAGGCCTGGCGCGAAGTCGCCGACCGCGACCAACTGGAAGAAGCGGTCGACAATCTGCGCGCGACCGTGCCCGAGGACGGCACCAATCTCGAACAGGTTTTCCGGCTCGCCGCGGGAATGTCGCCGCCGCCGGACAATATTTTCCTGATCACCGACGGCCTGCCGACGGTCAATCGCCCGGGCCCCGCGAGCGGCCTCGTGACGCCCCGGGACAGGGTCGAATTTTTCGAGGACGCGATCAGCGAACTTCCGCCCAATGTTCCGGTCAATATCATATTGATGCCGCTCGAAGGCGATCCGAGCGCGGCGGCCGCGTACTGGCAACTGGCAATGGCGACCAGAGGATCTTTCCTCACGCCGTCGAAGGACTGGCCCTGAGACGAAACGGAATGACAACGAGATGAGACGCAGAAGCCGAGAAACCGAACAGTTCAGCATATCCTTTCTGGATGTGGCGTCCTGTGGTTTCGGCGCCATCATCATCCTGCTGATGATCACCAAGTCGGCCGCGCCCACCACCGAGGATCTGATCGAAACCATTCCCGCGGGCGTGATCCAGGAATTGACGCAGCAACTGTTCGCGATCCGCAGTGAAACGGACGAGTTACGGCAGGAACTGAATTCGGCCCGGGATCGGAACGCCAGCGTGCAGCAAATGATCGCGAGCCTGCGCAGTCAGCGCCAGGCGCTCGAAGGCGACTATGCGCTGGCCCGGGAACAGGGCGATGAAACCACCGAGGAAATCGGCCAGTTGCTGCTCGCGCGGCAGTCGCTGACGGAAGAGATGCAACGCCTGTTCGCCAACGCCCAGGTGCAGGAAAGCAGTTATATCGGCGGCGTGCCCGTGGACAGCGAATACATCATTTTCGTGATCGACACCTCAGGCAGCATGTACGAAAACGCCTGGGGCAGAATGCTCGAAGTGATAGAGGAAACCCTGGACGTCTATCCCGAAGTGAGAGGCATCCAGGTAATGAACGACATGGGCGACTACATGTTCGATTCGTTCCGCGGCGAATGGATCCCCGACACGCCCTCGCGGCGCGTGCAGATTCTCTCCACCTTGCGCACCTGGGATCCGTACAGCAACAGCAGCCCGGTCGAAGGCGTCACCGCGGCGATCGGCTCCTTTTATTCTCCGGACAGGAAAATTAGTATCTACGTGCTGGGCGACGATTTTCAGCAAGGCGGATCGATCGAACAGGTATTGCGCACGATCGACCGGATCAACGTCGAAGACGCCAACGGAGACAGGCTTGTGCGCATCCATGGCATCGGATTTCCGGTAATATTGAGTGGTTCAGCCCGGTTTCAGCAGAGCGGCTATCGTTACGCTTCGCTGATGCGGGAACTGACCCAGCGGAACGGTGGTACATTTGTGGGATTGAACGATTTCAGGTAACCGGTATCGAGAAGGTAATGAAGAGCCCCGTCATATCGATTTGCAGAGTCATGCTGCCGGCATTGCTGCCCGCTTTGTTGCTTAGTGCATGCGGCGCCAGCAGCGTGGTCATCAGCGGCAGTTTCCCCACGCCCAATATCGGCAAGTTGCCGATTTCCCTGGCCGTGGTCTACGACGACAACCTGCAGGAATTCACGTACACCGAATACAGCGAGACCGGCCAGGAGGAATACTATATCCAGAGCGGCCAGTCCCATATCCAGCTTTTCAACGCCGTGCTGCCGGCGATGTTCGACGACGTGACCTTCGTGGACAACGTGGAAGCCGCGGCGGACTCCGGCGTCGACGCCGTCTTCGTACCCAATATCGAGGAATTCCAGCTCGCCCTGCCGGCCAAGACGCGGCTCGACGTATACGAAGTCTGGATCAAGTACAACATGCGCCTGCTGACGGCGGAAGGCGATTATCTGGCCGACTGGGAGTTGACGTCCTATGGCAAGACGCCGACGGAAACCTTCCTGACGACCGAATCCGCCATCAACGATGCGGCGGTCGTGGCGCTGCGGGATCTCGCTTCCACTTTCGCGCTCAGTTTCTCGCGAGTGCCCGAAATCAGCGCCTGGCTGGCAAACCGATGAGGCCGATGGAGAAAATCCGATGAAGTATCCTGAAGGCGTTACAGGCAGACTGATTCCCCTGGTTCTGATGTTTTGCGCCGGATGCACGAGCACTACGGTCGACGAGTTCCGCCAGGGGGAAACCGG
This sequence comes from uncultured Pseudohongiella sp., assembly GCA_964622925.1. GTDB lineage: Bacteria > Pseudomonadota > Gammaproteobacteria > Pseudomonadales > Pseudohongiellaceae > UBA9145. The sequence goes on from CAZUSL010000040.1 coordinate 43,234, forward strand.
CATAGACAGCCACGAAACCGTGGTGATTCTCGGCCGGCGCCAGGTCAGCAGTTACGAAACGAGCGCCGATTTCGTCGAATGCGTCGGCGACCGCATCGCCCAGGGCTCGAACGGGCTCAGCGTCGTTCCGGAACAGGAATTCCTCGACGCCATGTTCCCGTGGTTCGAACCGCGCACGGCGCCGTTGCGCACCCAGGATCTGGCGCGGCTCATGACCGAGGAACAGGTCGCGTTGACCATGCGGGGTTTCGGCATTCGCTACATCATCTGGCTCGACGGCTTCACCGAAACCATCGATCGCAGCGGCTCGATTTCCTGCACCGTGGCGCCCGGAGGCGCCGGCTGTTTCGGTTTCGGTTCCTGGGAGGACGACGCGAGTTTCAGCGCCAGGATCTGGGACGTGAACAATTACAACGCCGTGGGCACGATCAGCACCGACGCCACCGGCCAATCCTACGTGCCCGCGATCGTGATCCCGATTCCGCTGATCGCGCGAGTCGAGGCCAACGCCTGCCAGCGGCTCGGCGACCAGTTGAAGAGTTTCGTTTTGGGCAGTTGACGGAGGTTCGTCAGCATGAACAGACTACTTGACTACATCAGGGATATCGCGGCCCGATGCGGGCCGCTGTTCGCGCTATGTCTCGCAGCCCTGCTGCTGCTCGACGCCTGCGCGGTCAATCCGGCGACCGGATCACCCAATCTGGTGCTCATGTCCGGCGACCGGGAAAAGGAAATCGGGGCCGAAGAACACGAAAAGATCCTGCAAAGCTCGGTCTTCTACGAAGACGAAGCGCTGAACGAGTATGTGACGGAAATCGGCAACCGCGTCGCCCGGGTCGGCGACCGGCCCGACCTCGACTATCAGTTTTTCATCATCGACAGCCCGGAAATCAACGCTTTCGCCCTGCCCGGCGGATATGTCTACGTCAATCGCGGACTGATCACTTTCCTCAATTCCGAAGCGGAACTGGCCGGAGTGCTGGCGCATGAAGTCGCGCATATCACCGCCCGGCACGCGGTGCAGCAACACGCCCGCACCACGGTCGCCAGGACGGCGGCCCAGGTCGGCGGCCTGGCCACCGCGGTCGTTACCGGCAGCGGCTATGTCGGCTCTCAAATCTCCCAGGTCGCCTCGATCTGGGCTCAGACCGGCCTGAGCGGTTTCGGCCGCGAACACGAACTCGAGGCCGACGAACTCGGCGCCGAGTATCTGCGCGACGCCGGCTACGACCCGATCGGCATGATCGACGCGCTGGCCGTGCTGAAGAACCACCAGGACTTCACGCGCCTGACAACCAACCGCGGCGGCGGCTACCATGGCCTGTTCGCCACGCATCCACGCAGCGACCAGCGCTTGCAGCAGATCATCGCCCAGGTGCGGAATTTCGATCCCCAGGCAAGTTACCACGACGATGACAGCCACTTTCGCGAAGTCACCGAAGGCCTGATCGTCGGCGAAAGCCGGATGGCGAAAACGAACGAAACCCGCAATCGCTACTACCAGACCCTGCTCGGCTATACCATGGTCTTCCCGGACAACTGGCTCGTGAGCGAAACCACGACGACCGCAACCGCCACCGGGCCGGGAGAAGGCGAACTCAAGGTCGAAGCCCTGCGCCTGCAAAACAACGTCTTTCCGGAAGATTTCCTGATCGGGCGCATGCACGGCGCCGAACTCGAACAGTCCGAAGCCCTGGAACAGTTCCGCCTGCGCGGCCATACGGGCATCGTCCGGAACCCGCAAACCGGCGGCAAGGAACGCGTCGCCGCGATTTACTTCGGTCCGCGCGCCTATTTGTTCCGGGGCGAGTTGCCCGCCGCCGGCGCGGAAGAGGCCGACGCCTTGCTGCTCGAGTCCATCAAGAGTTTCCGGCCGATCGAACGCGGCGAAATGGCCCTGGCACAGGAATTGCGCATCCGCTATATCGTGGCGGACGAGAATTTCGACTTCGCCGTGGCGGCGCGCGATTCCAAGATCAGCGAATATCCGGAAGAGACCTTGCGCCTGCTCAATGGCTATTACCCCATCGGCAGCCCGGAACCCGGCGAATGGATCAAGCTGGTCGAGTGACCGGCGGCGCAATCAGTCAGGGAAATCCGGGGAAGTACCTCGTCATCGGTCCATCCTGGATCGGCGACATGGTCATGGCCCAGTCGCTGTTCAGACAACTCAAGGCCGCTGATCCGCGCAACGAAATCGCCGTAATGGCGCCGTCCTGGACCAGGCCGCTGCTCGATCGCATGCCCGAGGTGTCCGAAGGTCTCGACTCACCCTTTCGACGTGGCGAACTGAACTGGCTGTCGCGCCGGCGATTCGGCCGGGAATTGCGCGGACGGGGCTTCACCCATGCCATCGTGTTGCCCAATTCCTTCAAGTCGGCCCTGACGCCCTTTCACGCCGGGATTCCCGAGCGGGTCGGCTGGCGCGGAGAATGGCGCGACCCGCTGTTGACCGATTGCCGCCGTCTCGACAAGCGTAAGTTTCCCCTCATGGTGCAACGTTTCGTCGCGCTCGCGTTTCCCGCCGGCCATCCGCCGGTTGAAGAGTGGCCGAATCCTGAATTGCAGGTGAGAGCGGACGAACTCGAACATGCCTGCCTGCGGCTTGAGTTGAATCGGGAAAGACCGGTCCTGGCGCTTTGCCCGGGCGCCGAATACGGGCCGTCGAAGCAATGGCCCGCCGCCGGGCATATCGAACTGGCGAATCGGTATCTGCGCCGCGACTGGCAGGTGTGGCTGATAGGTTCGAACAACGACCGCGCGATAGCGGCCGAGATTACCGCAGGCCTGGAGCCCGGTCTGGCTGCGGGATGCCGCGACCTCACCGGACGCACGAAACTCGCCGAGGCCATCGACCTGCTGTCCGCCGCCGCGGTCGTGGTATCGAACGATTCGGGCCTGATGCATGTCGCGGCCGCCCTGAACAAGCCCCTGGCCGCGATCTATGGCTCGAGTTCGCCCGAATTTACGCCTCCTCTTTCCGGCAAGGTAGAATTGCTTGCCACCGGCATCGAATGCCAGCCCTGTTACCGGCGCGAATGCCCGTATGGACACCTGCGCTGCCTGACCGGGATGCATCCCGCGACGGTGGCCAACGCCATCGACAGGCTGCGGGAAGAAAGCTCCGGAGAAGCGGCGAATTGCGGATTCTCATAGTCAAGGTCTCTTCGCTTGGAGACATCATTCACACCCTGCCGGCCGTCACCGACGCCGCCAGGGCGCGCAAGGACGTGGTGTTCGATTGGGTCGTCGAAGAAAACTTCGTCGAAGTGCCCGGCTGGCATCCCGCCGTCGACCAGGTAATTCCCGTCTCGATCCGCCGCTGGCGCAGCAATTTCCTGCGAACCTGGTTCAATCGCGAAGTTCGCTCTTTCCGGCAGCGGCTGCAGGCGGAACATTACGATCTGGTCATCGACGCCCAGGGATTGATCAAGAGCGGCATCATCGCCCGCTTGTCCAGGGGGTTGACCATCGGACTCAGCAACCAGACCGCGCGGGAACCGCTGTCGTCGCTGTTCTACAACCAGTCGTATTCGGTGCCCTGGAACGGTCATGCGGTGGACCGGGTGCGGCAATTGTTCTCCCGGGCGCTGAATTATCGCTACAACCGGCAACTGGTCGATTACGGCATCGACATCTCAAGAATCAGCCCGGAGCCGGCGCCGGCCAGAACCGGCGCCGTGCTGTTCCTCCATGGCACTACCTGGGCCACCAAGCATTGGCCGGACGCCTATTGGCGCACGCTCGGCGAAATCGCGGCCGACGCCGGTTACCGGATCCTGCTGCCCTGGGGCGATGAACAGGAAAAGCGCCGGGCAGAACTGATTGCCGGCGGCAATGGCCGGGCGAGCGTGCTGGAAAGGCAGACCTTGTCCGGTCTCGCCCAACATATGCTCAAGGCCAGGGGCGTGATCGCCGTCGATACGGGACTCGGCCACCTGGCGGCCGCGCTCGGCAAGCCGGCGCTGACCTTGTACGGGCCGACCAATCCGGATCTGACCGGCACCTTCGGTCCGCGCCAGCTCCATCTGACCTCGAACATCGAATGCGCGCCTTGCATGAAGAAGAACTGCATCTACCAGGGCCCGCCGCTCTTCGATTCGTCGCAGGACGAGTCTTTCGAGGTACGGCCTCCTTGCTTCGCCGCCAACAAGCCCGTCGAGGTCTGGCGGCAGTTCGAGCAACTGGTCGGCGGGCGGGCCGCCTGATGAAGCTGGCCTTTCTCATCTATTCCTGGTTTCCCCATGGCGGTCAGCAACGCGACATGTTGCGGCTGGCGCGGGAATGCATGGACCGCGGCCATGAAGTGATCGCATACGCCATACGCTGGCGCGGCCCGAGACCGGAAGGCCTGCGCATCGAAACGGTCGAGGCGCGCGGATTCGGCCGGCTGGCGCGGTACCGAAACTATACCGAACGGATGCGGCAGGCCCTGGCGGCGGAACCTGTCGATCTGGCGGTCGGCTTCAACAGGATGCCGCTGCTCGACGTGTATTTCGCCGCGGACTCGTGTTTCGCCGAGAAGGCACAAACGCAACGCCCCGCCTGGTACCGCTTCACGCCCCGGTTCCGGCATTTCAGCGCCTACGAGAAAGCCGTGTTCGGCGATGCCAGCGCCACCAGGGCGCTGGTGCTGTCGGAGCGGCAGCGAGACGAGTACCTGAGGCACTATCCGAATTCCGCCGAACGCCTGCATCTGCTGCCGCCGGGACTGTCGGCGGACCGGAAGATTTCCGCCCGCGACCCGGAAACGCGCCGGCGCTGCCGCGAGGAACTGTCGCTTTTCGGGGACGAGAAACTGATCTTGCAGATCGGCTCGGGCTTCCGCATCAAGGGCGTCGACCGCTCCCTGCGCGCCGTCGCCTCGCTTCCCGGATCGATCGCCGGAAACTGCCGCTTCCTGCTCATAGGCCGGGGCCGATCCGCGCCCGTGCTCGCCCTGGCGCGCAAGCTCGGCATCCGCGACCGGGTCAGGGTGCTGCCGGGGCAAGACAACGTGGCGCGCCTGTACCAGGCGGCGGACCTGCTCCTGCACCCCGCCTATTCGGAAAGCGCCGGCCATGTGCTGCTCGAAGCGACCGTGGCGGGCCTCCCCGTGCTGACCACCGCCACTTGCGGCTATGCCCCGCATATTCTCAGGGCCGGTTCGGGCCAGGTGTGCGAAGAGCCGTTCGATCAACGGGAACTGAACCGCAGGCTGCTGGACATGCTGGAGCGGCTCGACAGCGCGCCCTGGAGCGAAAACGGCCTGCGCTATGGGCAAAGCGAAGAACTGTATAACATGGCCAAAGCGGCTGTTGATTTTCTCGAACGGCAATAGACCGGAAATGTCGGAATACACTCTCGGGTTGGCTGGGGCGATCGGGCATGATCCCGCGGCCGCGTTGTTTCGCGGGGGGGAGCTCGTGGCGGCCGTGGAAGAGGAGAGGCTGGCGCGGCGCCGGCACGCGCGCAACGAGATGCCTTATCACGCGGTGAGGCAATGCCTGCAGATCGCGGGGATTCGCGCATCGGAAATCGACCGCATCGCGATTTCCTACGCGCCGATCAGCCTGTTCAGCTCGGCCCGCTGGCACTATGCCCGGCGCCACTGGTACGCCCCCGACCGCAGCCTGGACAGCCTGTTCAACGGCAATCGCCGTTACCGGCGCTATCTTAGAAATCTGCGGCAGACGCTGGAACAATTGCACATTCCGCCCGACCAGGCGCAGATCGTGCCCGTCGAACACCAGGTGGCCCATGCCGCCAGCGCTTACCTGCTGAACGAGCCGGAACAAAAGACCGCGATCTTCTGCAACGACGTCAAGGGCGAATATTCCAACATGCTTTTCGCCCTCGGCGAGGGTGGCCGCATCAGCAAACTGAAGGAGTTTCACAACCCGGATTCGCTTTGCGGCATGTATGCCGCCCTGACCGATTATTTCGGATTCGAGATTCTCGACGGCGAACTCAAGGTCATGGGCATCGCGCCGCTCGGCGATGCGGAAAAGTACGATCTGTCGGCGCTGGCGCATTGCCGCGGCGGCAAATTCAAGGTCAACAATAAGCTGATCGGCACGGTCGGCCTGCGCCGCTACAAGGCCAGATCCCAGGGCCACTATTTCAGCCGGAAACTCGTCGACATGCTCGGGCCGCGCCGGGTGGGCAATCTCGTCGACGATCCCTATCTGCATTACGCCGCCGCGATCCAGAAATTGTACGAAGACATGGCGGTGCAATTGATCGAACATCATCTCGGCGACGTGCTCGACGAAACCGGCATCCTCGCCGTCGCCGGCACGGGCTCGATGAACATCCGCCTGAACCAGCGGCTCGCCGCCATGGACAAGGTCGAACGCCTGATCGTGCATCCCGCCTGCGGCGATTCGGGCACCGCCATCGGCGCCGCCGCTCACGCAATCAGACAATCGGGCGTCAAGTTGCAGCCGGTCGGGAACATGTTGCTGGGGCCCGAATTCACCTCCCGGCAATGCGTCGACGCCTGCCGCGATCATCGCGAAAGACCGGTCTGGGAAGAACTCGGAGATCCCCATGCAAAAGCAGTCGAACTGCTTGCCGCCGGGGAACTCGTGGGCTGGTTCCGCGGCCGTCTCGAATTCGGCCAGCGCGCGCTCGGCAATCGCAGCGTGCTGGCGAATCCGCAACAGGAAAACGTTGCCGACCAGATTAACCGGCAACTCAAGTTCCGCGAGATTCGAAGGCCCTTTGCCTGCTCGGTGCTGGCCGAGGCCAGCGGCGAAATGCTCGCCGGCCAGCAGGCTGACCCTTACCGCTGCATCGGCGTTCGTATCGACGAGGACTGGCGCCGGCGCTATCCGGGCATCGCCTACGCCGACGGCAGCACCCGGGTGCAAGTAGTGGACGCTGAACATTCACCCGACTTCCATCGCCTGCTGGCGATGTTCAACGAGCGGACCGGCCACCCCCTGCTCATCAACACGTCCATGAGCCGGCCCGGAGAAGCCCTGGTCTGCACCCCGGAACACGCGGTCGAACTGCTGGTCAATTCCGGCCTGAAATACCTGATCCTCGAAAACCTCCTCGTCACCCGCCGCCCCGAGGAAGACTCCTGGTAATTACGGCTCTTGCCTATTGTCCATATATGGACTATATTCACGGAAAACAACATTTGTGGAGTTAGTCATGGCTACACAAGTACGTCCGGCAACCGCATTTGACCGCAGAGGCCTCTCCGGCCCGGCGTTGCGCACTTTCTTCCGCATAGCGGAGCTATGGAGCCTTTCGGTCGAGGAGCAAATGACCTTGCTCGGCCAGACAGCCCGTTCCACCTTCTTCAAGTGGAAGAAGGATGCGAACGCCGTACTGCCGAAAGATACGCTTGAGCGCATTTCCTATATCGTGGGCATTTACAAGGCGCTGCAGCTTCTGCTCCCCAACGAACAGGCGGCCGATGAATGGGTGAAGCGTCCGAATGCGGCGCCGCCATTCGCCGGCAGGTCGGCTCTCGACCGGATGCTCTCAGGCCAGGTGGCGGACCTCTACATCGTGCGGCAATACCTCGACGCACAAAGGGGCGGCTGGGGATGACCCTGCCGGTCGCCCGCATCGAATGGAAGCCTTGCTGGCGAATCGTCCCAAGCCGGTTTCCGCCGATTCAACTCTTCGAACGGGTTACCGACCCGGACGACCTGGAAGCAATCTTCGAACTGGACGCGCTGACGAATCCCAGACTTCGCGACGAGGCCGGCGATATCGAACTCGTGCCACCGGAGGATCGCGTCAGTGGGCCGGGGACCACCGTAATCATGGCGGCCTTTACCCATTTGAACCCCGATGGCAGCCGGTTCTCTAATGGTTCTTACGGTGTTTTCTATGCCGCGAATGGCCTGGACACGGCCATAGCGGAGACCAGATACCATCGAGAACAGTTCTTGAGAGCGACTGCCCAAATGCACATTGAACTGGACATGCGAGTCTATCTGGTCGATCTCGACGGAGACCTGCACGATCTGCGCGGCCGGAAGGCCGCCCAGCCACTCGTCTACCACAACGACAATTACGCCGCGGGGCAGTATCTGGCAAGAACATTGCGCGAGGCCGGGTCAAACGGAATCGCCTATGACAGCGTCCGCCGCACAGGTGGCGAATGCGTCGCCGTGTTTCGGCCTCCCCTGCTGTCCAATGCCCGCCAGGAACGGCACCTCTGCTACGTATGGAATGGCCGTAAGATTGAAACCATCTATGAGAAACGCGAGTTCGGCGATAAGATTTAGTTTCGGCGCAGCAGTTATCGCTGTCCTGTCAGACGCGGCTAGGGCCAGCATCTGGCGAAATTGAGGTAGCGACTGATGAATAGAAGATATTTGATAGTTGTTCTGGTTCTATTTGTCGCGATAGTTGCAACTATTCTTTCCGTGGAATACACACCCGAATCGGATAACTCGACCAGTATAGCTGCTCCTCCACCAACTAGAGTAGTCAATTCAGGTTTCACTTGGGATCCAAGTGTCAATGTTGACCCGCTGATCTGGGCGGAGCAGATATATGAAAATAGCTGGTCTGCTTTTGTCGAAAACCTGGACCTTTCGGAATCGGAAGAACGCAGGGTGCGGGAGATGATCATCAGACATTACGCTCTCAATCGAGAAGCGAATGGACAGTACGAAGATGAACTTATCGATCTAGATGAACTATTTTCCATGATTCTTACTTCCCACGATCTGGAACAACAGCTCTCTTCAGTGCTTTCTCCCGCCGAACTGGAATTGTATTGGGACCATGACAGCGAGTTGAATCGGCAATTCGAAGTCAATCGTGAACAAATCGGCCAAGCGTTTGTCGAGGCTGGTTATACGGGCATTTTGGCATTTTCGAATATTGGAGACTGGGATACCGTGCAAGGCTATATCGACGCTGGGGCGGACGTGAACATGCGACCCGCCGGAGGCGAGAGCAGTCCGCTTCACAACGCCATTTCGCATGGCAGCATTGAAATGGTGCGAGCCTTGATCGACGCGGGCGCGGACGTGAACTGGCGGGACGGTGATTCCATTCCCAGTCCTTTGAAGTGGGCGGCCTCCAGGGGAAATGTCGAGATTATTCAGGAGCTTGTTGCGGCTGGCGCGGATCTGGAGTACCACACGCCAGGAATGGATCAAGCGACTGCATTGACCAGCGCGGTACTGTCAGGGCGCGAAGACGCAGTCAGAGAATTGCTGAGATTAGGGGCAGATGCAACTGGCGGTGCGGGAACCATGGCTCTGGATGCGGCCACAAGAAGTGGGAACCAGGAAATTCAGCAGGCTTTAATTGATGCCGGGGCAAGTATCGATTAGCTGTAATTAGTCTATCGTCGCTGGTAGATTCGCATCCGGGGATCTTGCGCGTCCGGGAATGTGGCTGCCGACTCCAGCAGGGCGGCGATTTCCGGGCTTGAGAGCAATTGCTCGATGGCGGCGGAAGTCTCCACCACGACAAGGTCTCCCGGCGCCATGGCGAGAACTTGCTGCCGGGTCAGGCGCGGCTGGACCTGGTCGTATTCCGCGACCATGCCGCTGAAGTACGCGACCGCTCGATTGTTGGTCAGCAATTGCGCCGTCTCGCCGCGATTGTCGTCCAGCCACTCCACCGCGTCCTCGACATAGGACTTCGAACGCCCGAAGGTGTAATAGGAATCCACTGCCGAAAACACGAAGAACAACACGAGCAGCCCGGGCGCAAGCCGAGTTCCAGCCGCGAGCCGGGTTCCCGGCGCCATGCGGGCGAGCATCTCGCGGGCCGTGAAAGGCACGGCCAGGGCCAGCCCAAGGCTGAACACCATCGCGTAACGGCTGGTCAGATAGCGCGTCACGAGCAGGAACGCCAGTACGACGAGCAGATTGACGACGGTGAACGCGATAACGGGCAAGGCCATGTCGCGATCCGGCAGCAGCCATTTCTTCCAGTATCCCCAGATCAGGATGAGCGAAAAAGGCATGCCGACGGCGTATAGCAGTTCCGCCGCCAATATGACCATCAGCCCGGCAAACAGGAAGAAGGGCAGATAGCGGCCGGAATAAGTGGCCGCGTGTTCGCCGAAAATGGCTTCCGCCATGGCCGCCATTTCCTGGCCGCCCGGGTCGAACAGGGATTGCAGGAAAGGCGCGTACGCCGAGGCCAGCGCGGCCGCCTGCTGAAACAGGTTGAGGTTGAACGCCAGGCCCGCAAGGAAACACAGCAGCAAGGCGGTGACCGCCACGCCCTGGACGCGGAAACAGAGCAGATAGCGCTCCGCCCGCTCGTGACGGCGGTCGAACAACAGGCAAAGCGGCGCGGCCAGGAGATAAAGCATCGCCTCCGGGCGGAAAATCGCGGCCAGCAACAGTGCGCCGCAATAGTACAGGCAGAACTTCCAGGAGCCTTCGGCGCCATAGCGGATCAGCCACCACATGCCGAGCATGACAAAGGCCCAGAAACCCGAATCGCGCAGGATCTGGAAGCGATATTCGTTGATTTCGGGAAACAGCAATATCGTCAGCGCGGCGAGCGCGAGCAGGATGCGATCGTCCGAAAACTCCCGGCAGATGCTGACAAACGCATAGGTCAGGATGGCGAAAAACAACCCGTTCAAGAGGTAGGCCGCGGTAAACAGTTCCAATCCGGCGGCGGCGGTCAGCCCGATCAATATCGAATAACCCGCCCAGGCGAAATGGTCGAAGGCGGCGGCAATGCCGTCCTGCTGGAAGATCTCCGCTGTTCGAACGTAAACGAAAGCATCGTCATTGGGCACCGGGACGGCAAGGCCGGCATAGACGGAAAGCAGCAGGCTCGCCGCAACCGCCCAGATTCGCAGATCCGTCCGTTCCAGGCGTCCGGCTATTCTGTCGATGGCATTATTCATGACCCGGCCGCCGCAGGTTTACCGGTAGGGGCTCGGGTCGCCGGCTTCCCGGGTCTTGAAGCGCCGGTGCAGCCAGAGGTATTGATCCGGCTGTTCGCGCACCGCGGCCTCGACCAGCCGGTTGATCCTGATGGCGTCTTCACGTTCATCGCCGGAGGGAAAGTTATCCAGTTCGGGACTGATGCGAAGATGGTAGCCCGAATTGTCGGCCTTCCGGTAATGACTGAAGAACAGCACGGGCGAACCGTTCGACCCGGCATAGCGGCTCGTTGCGGTGATCGTGGCTGCCTTCACGCCGAAGAATGGCACGAAGACCGCCCTGCGCGGACCGTAATCCTGATCCGGGGCGTACCAGACGACAAGTCCTTCCCGCAGGCAGCGCAACGTTCCGCGTACGTCGCGCCGTTCGATTATGCGCTGATGAAGTCGGCGGCGGCAATTGAACATGACGCCGTCGAACAGCGGATTTTCATGAGCCCGGTAAGTGGCCGCCATGGGATGAAAGAGGCTGAGCAGGAATCCGCCGATTTCGAGCGTAGTGAAATGCGCGGCGACGAGCAGCACGCCGCGGCCCCTGGCAACGGCCTCCCGCAGATGCTCCAACCCCTCGATGCTGACGCGGGATCGAAAATCCTCCGGGTCGCGATACCAGGAAATTGCGACCTCGATGAGGCCGATGCCGTTCGAAACGAAGGTCCGGCGCACCAGCCGCCTGAACTCGTCGGAATCCAACCCGGGAAAGCAGAGCCGCAAATTGACTTCGCAAATGCGCCGGCGCCTTCGCGCCAGAAGGTAGCTGAGACGCCCGATGCCGGCGCCGAGCCTGATCTGCCAGGAAAAGGGCAGCCAGGCGATTCCCCGGGCCAGCCAGAGAAAAGCCCATATGGGCCAATAGCGGGGGCCGGCAAATCGCCGCAAGCGAACAAACTCGCCGGAAGCGTCCCTATTCATGCAGCCAGAATCCCAACTCATCCAAGAAGCCGTTACCGTAGCTAAAACCCATTCCAAATAAAAGCCGGCCCCATGTGGAATGATCGGCAATGCCGATATAATGCCCGATCGAGGTTTGATCGAGATTCAAGCTGCAACCGGAGACGTATATGAACATCTTGTTCCCCAGACCCCATGCGCTTGCCGGGGGTTTTCTGCTCATGCTGATTTCCCTGTCCGGCTACGCCCAGGACGACAAGGACCGGATCGCGCAAGCGATCGACGCGAAAGCCGAACATTATGGCGAGATCGCCCAGCGAATCTGGAATTTCGCCGAGGTGGGCTATCTCGAGAACGAAAGCTCCGCGTTGCTGCAGCGCCAGTTGGCGGATGCCGGTTTCGAGATCAGCGCCGGCGTCGCCGGCATTCCCACAGCATTTGTGGCCTCCTGGCGCAATGGCGACGGCCCCGTCATCGGCATCCTGGCGGAGTATGACGCCCTGCCCGGGATCAACCAGGATCGCAATCCATTGCGCATGCTCGTCGACGACAAAACGGCCGCCCACGCCTGTGGGCATCATCTCTTCGGCACCGGCTCGGTGGCCGCCGCCATCGCCACCAGGGAATGGATGATGTCGAACGGGACGGAAGGGGAAATTCGACTGTACGGGACACCCGCCGAAGAAGGCGGCGCCGGCAAGGTCTACATGGTCCGGGAAGGGCTGTTCGACGATGTCGACGTGGTATTGCACTGGCACGCCGGCGACGCCAATACCGCCGACGCCACGAGTTCCCTGGCCAACAAGTCGGCGAAATTCAGATTTTCCGGCATCTCCGCCCATGCCGCGGGAGCGCCCGAACGCGGACGATCCGCCCTCGACGGGGTGGAAGCGATGAATCACATGGTCAATCTGATGCGCGAACACGTGCCCATGGAAACCCGCATCCACTACGTCATCACCTCGGGCGGTTCAGCCCCGAACGTGGTGCCCGATTTCGCGGAGGTTTACTACTACGTGCGCCATCCGGACCCGGCCCAGGTCACGCAGATTTTCGACCGCGTGGTGCAGACAGCCGAGGGGGCCGCGCACGGCACGGATACGGAGATGTCCTTTGAAGTCATCCATGGCCTTTACAACATATTGCCAAACGTCTCGCTGCAGGAAGCGATTCACGCGAATCTTTCGCGCGTCGGCGGGGTCGAGTACGACGCGGAAGAAATCGAGTTCGCCAACATTCTGCGTGAATCCCTGCCGGCGTCCGCGCCGCCGGTCGAATCTGCCGCGCGCATTCAGCCCATGCTAGTCGACGAAGAGGCGAGAGGCGGCTCCACCGACGTGGCGGACGTGAGTTGGGCCGTCGCCACCGGCGGCATGCGGGCCGCCACCTGGGTTCCAGGCACGGCTTCCCATTCCTGGCAGGCGGTGGCGGCAGGCGGCATGTCCATCGGCAACAAGGGCATGATCGTCGCCGCCAAGACACTGGCCATGACGGCGATAGACCTGTTCACGCATCCGGAACTGGTGGCGGCGGCGCAGGCGGAGCACGCCGAACGCCTGCCTGACAACTGGCGTTACGAACCCCTGGTGGGAGACCGGGCGCCGCCGCTGGATTACCGCTTGCCGGCCAACTGATTCCGGCCGCGGCGGTCAGGCAACGATCTGCGGTATCGGCTTGCCGCTGATGTCCGACAGACGATAGTCGCGGCCGCTGTAGCGATAAGTCAGCTTCTCGTGATCGAGACCCAGCAGGTGCAGGATGGTGGCATGCATGTCGTGGGGCGAGATCGGCTGCTCCAGGGCCTTGTAGCCCCATTCGTCTGAAGCGCCGATCGCCTGGCCGCCTTCGATGCCGGCCCCGATCATCAGCGCGGTCTGCGCGCCCGGATTGTGGTCGCGTCCCACGCCTCGCTGGGAAATCGGCATGCGGCCGAATTCCCCGTGCCACAGGATCAGGGTGTCGTCCAGCATGCCCCGCGACTTCAGGTCGGCAATCAGCCCGGCGATCGGTTTGTCGGATTCCGCGGCGTGCAAGGTATGGTTTTCCACCAGGTTGCTATGCGCATCCCAGGTGTCGGTGTTCTGGACTCCGACCCCGCCCATGAATAGCTGGACGAAACGCACGCCCCGCTCCACCAGGCGCCGCGCCATCAGGCACTGTTTGCCGAACGGTTCGGTGATGGGGTCGTCAAGACCGTACATTCTCCTGGTCGCCTCGGACTCGGTACGGATGTCGATGGCCTCAGGCGCGCAGCCCTGCATGCGATAGGCCAGCTCATAGGAGGAAATCCGCGCGGCCAGTTCCGAGTTGCCCGGATACTTTTCCATGTCCATGCGATTCAATTCGGCCAGTACCTCAAGGCGCGCCCTTTGCCGCTCCGGAGTCATCGTTTCCGGTGTTTCCAGGTCCACGATCGGGTCTCCGCTCGAACGGAACAGCGTGCCCTGGTAGCTCGCCGGCATGAAACCCGACCCCCAGTCGTTCGGCCCGCCGAGAGGTCCGCCGCGATGGTCCGTCATCACCACGAATGCCGGCAGGCTGGAACTTTCGGAACCCAGCCCGTAGGTCACCCAGCAGCCCACGCTGGGAAAGCCCATGCTGATCTGGCCGGTCTGCATCTCGTAGGTCGCCTGGATGTGATCGTTGGACCTGCCATACAGGGACTTGACGAAGGCGATATCGTCCACGTGCGCGGACAGGTGCGGGAACAACTCCGAGACCCACATGCCGCTTTCGCCGTATTGCCTGAATTCGAACGGACTCGGCATCAATGGGCCGGGCATGCCCTGACGGACGGCGAATTTCTCGCCGATCAGGTCTTCCAGCGGCTGCCCCGCATATTTGGTCAGCGACGGCTTGTAATCGAAGGTGTCGATCTGGCTCGGCCCGCCGCTCATGAACAGGGAGATGACGCTTTTCGCCCGGGGAGTGAAATGCGGCGGCTTCGGCGCAAAGGCGCCGGGAAACTGCTCCGTGCATTGGGGCCCGCCGGGAGGCGCCGGCTGCGCGAACACCCGGTCATTGTGCATCAGCGAAGTCAGGGCCAGGCCGGCAATACCGCCGCCGGACTGCATGAGAAAGTCCCGGCGCGACCAGAATTTCTTCTTCGGCTTGTCTTGCATGCTCCTATCTCCTGTACACGAACTCGCTCAGGTTGAAAACGACATGAGTGAGGTCTTCCAGCGAGCCGTCCGCCACCAGTTGCCGCGCGAGGGCGGCCTCTTCCGGAGCGGGCGCCCGGGCCAGAGCGGTCCGATACGCAAGATCCACTTGCCGGTCCACGTCGTAGGGGGCCAGTTCCTCAATCCGGCGCGCGAACAGGTTCGCCTGGCCGAGTACGAAGGGGTTGTTCATCAGCGTCAACGCCTGGGGCGCGACGGTCGAGGTATTGCGATAGGCCGCCGTGATGTTCTGATCCGGCAGATCGAAAGTCTCGAAAAACGGGAAGGTCAACGTACGGCGGCGATAGACATAAAGACTGCGGCGCCATACTTCCGGCCCGTCGACCTGCCTGTCCCAGCGGCCGTAAGCCTGGGCGGTGTCGAGGATTTCCTGCGGGATATACGGGAAGACTGGCTTGCCGCCGACGCTCAGGTCGATGCCGCCGCTGACCGCCATCATGACGTCACGGATCGCTTCGGCTTCCAGCCGCTGCGGCCGGTAGCGCCATAGCAGATGATTTTCCGGGTCCGCGACGGCGTTCCGCTCGTTGTCGTAGGACGAGGCCATGACATAGGCCTCGGAACTCATGATGAGGCGATGCAGGTCCTTGGTGCTCCAGCCGTTGTTCATGAACTCCACAGCCAGCCAGTCGAGCAGTTCAGGATGGCTGGGGCGGTCGCCGACCACGCCGAAGTTGTCCAGGCTGGCGACGATGCCGCGGCCGAAATGATGGTGCCAGACGCGATTCACCCAGACTCGCGCCGTCAGGGGGTTGTCCTGCGACGTAATCCATTGCGCCAGGGCCAGCCTCCGCCCGGAAGTGCGGCCATCGGCCCGGGGAATCTCGGTGGGCGGATCGCCGTAGCTGGCCACGGTGAGAAAGTCCGGCTCCATGTTTGGGCCGGGACTGAACGGGTCGCCGCGAATCAGGAAAGGCGCCGGCGGCACTTCATAGGCGCCGGGGCCCTGGTGCAGGAAACTGCCCGGTTCTTCCATCCGGATGCGGCATTCGGGACAGCCCAACACGTTGTCCCCGGCCCGGTCCGGCGTATAGCGGTAATCGCCGTCGGTGACGACTTCCATCATCGCCGGCAGCGCCGGCCGCTGTGCCTCGATCTCCTCGATGCGCCGGAGCAGGGATTGCCGGCGAACCTTGTCCGGCTCCGGCATGGCGGCGTCCACCTGGTCGCGAGGCACGCCGATGGTCAGGACCTGCGCGGCCAGCAATTGCTGCCCGTCGCTGCGCTGTTCTTCGGGCGTGAGCACCGCCTCCAGCACATCAGCGGGAAACTCCCGGCGAATGCGCTCGATCTTCAGTTCCGTCACGTAGGGTTGTTCGATTTCCCTGATCTGTTCGCGGATTGCCGAAACCCGGTCGTCGAGTTCCGCCGTCCTGGCGAGATATTCGAGGGCCTGTTCGTCCGGCAACATCGGCCAGTCGGTTTCGACGTAGCCGAAAATCGAGGCCGTCATGCTGTAGTAGTCTTTCTGCAGGATCGGATCGAACTTGTGATCGTGGCATCGGGCGCACTGGATCGTCATGCCCAGGACGCCCCGGCCCAGGGTCGCGACGACATCGTCGAGATAATCCCAGCGCCGTTCGGGGTTGTCCTTCTCCCGGAAGTTGACTCGCGGTCCCGCGCGCAGGAAGCCGGTCGCTATGCGGGTCTCGAAGGTGGTCTCATCGAGTTCGTCGCCGGCGACCTGCTCGGTGATGAACTGGTCATAAGGCTTGTCGCTGTTGAAGGCGTCAACCACGTAGTCGCGATAGCGCCAGGCGTTGGCGCGGTCGACGTCCTGCTCGTAGCCGTCGGAATCCGCGTAGCGCGCCACATCCAGCCAGTGACGCCCCCAGCGTTCGCCGTAATGCGGAGACGCCAGCAGTTTGTCGATCTGCCGTTCCCAGGCCCCGGGGGCGGTGTCGGCCAGAAAGGCCTCAAGTTCCTCGACGGTCGGCGGCAGGCCCAGCAGATCGAGATACGCCCGGCGCAACAATGCCGCCCTGTCGGCCCGCGGCGCCGCGGTGACGCCCTGTTCCCGGCGTTCCCGTTCCAGGAAGCGATCGATGGGATGGTCGAATCCGTCCACGGCGGGCGGAGGCGCCTGCTCGGGAAGGCGGAACGCCCAATAGTCTCGCGCCGATGCCGGCACTTCGGTGACGAAGGCCGAGAACTCGCTGGCGGCAACGGTGGTGGTCGGGGCGTCGTCCCACACCGCTCCGGCTTCGATCCAGACCCGGAACTTTTCAATATCTTCTTCCGGCAGGGGCACGCCCAGCGGCATGACGGGACCTTCCATGCCGGCAAGTTGCCGGAACAGGCGGCTTGCGTCGGCGTCCCCCGGTACGATAGCCGGGCCGCGATTGCCGCCGACCAAGGCTTTTTCCCGCGTGCTCAGATCGAGCCCGGAACTTTGAATCGCCGCCCCGTGACAGTTCCAGCAGGTGCGCTCCATGATCGGGCGAATTTCGTGGCTGAAGAATTCAGCGTCGGACTGGGCCTGGACGGAAACAAAAGGGAAACCAGCGGCCACCAGTACGGCGGTCGACATCACCAGGCTGGATACTGACAATAATCGCATCGCCACCTCGCGCAGACCCGATTCAGGATCGGTATTGATTCTCTCTTATGAGGCGAACGATACCGGCAGGTATCGGACTTGGCAAGACTGTTCGCCTCAGCAGGGCCAAAGAACCGCTATGTTATGATCCGCTTCGCCTCCTCAGCATGAGCAAGCAGCCCATGAAGCCCACCATGCCCGCCTTTCAGGACGCCCGTTTGCTCGTGGCCGGCGACGTCATGCTCGACCGGTACTGGCATGGCAAGGCCTCGCGGATTTCGCCCGAGGCGCCCGTTCCCGTCGTGCGCGTCGGCAAGCGCGAAGACCGGCCGGGCGGCGCCGGTAACGTGGCCCTGAATATCGCCGCGCTCGGCAGCGCCGCCACCCTCGTCGGCGTCGTCGGCGCCGACGATACCGCCGATGAATTGCGCTCGCGGCTCGAAGCCGCCGGCGTCTATTGCGAGTTTTTGCGTTCTCCGGACAAACCCACGATCACCAAGTTGCGCGTGATCGGCCACCAGCAGCAACTCATCCGGCTCGATTTCGAACAACGGTTCAACGCGGCCGATACCGAAGGCCTTGCCGGCAAGGTCGCCGGCCTGCTGGCCGAAGCCCAGGTCCTGCTGCTGTCGGATTACGACAAGGGCGGAATCGGCGATGTCGGGGAGTTGATCGCGCTCGGCAGGAAGCGGGGAATTCCGGTCATCGTCGATCCGAAAGGCAACGACTTTTCGCGCTATCGCGGCGCGACCCTGATCACGCCGAACCTGGCCGAATTCGAAGCCATCATGGGTCCGAGCGACAACGAGACGGAACTCGTGGCGAAAGGTGAGGAACTCATCAAGAGGCTGGAACTCGAGGCCGTGCTCATTACCCGCGGCGAACTCGGCATGACGCTGATCCGGCCGAATGCCCCGGAATTGCATCTGCCGGCGCGAGCCCAGGAAGTCTACGACGTAACCGGCGCCGGAGACACGGTGATTTCCGTGCTGTCGGCGGCGCTCGCGGCGGGGGAAAAGCTGACCGACGCGGTCGTACTGGCCAATCTGGCCGCGGGCCTGGTAGTGGGCAAACTGGGCACGGCCGCCATCAGCGCTCCCGAGTTGCGCCGGGCGCTGATCGAGGAGCAGGACAGCGGCAGGGGCATCATGAGCGCCAGTCAATTGCACATCGCCGTGCAGGACGCCCGGGACCACGGCGAGCGCATCGTTTTCACCAACGGATGTTTCGACATCATCCACGCCGGCCACGTCGGTTATCTCGACGAGGCGCGCAAACTCGGCGACCGGCTCATCGTCGCGGTCAACGACGACGCCTCCGTGCGCAAGCTGAAAGGGCCGGGCCGCCCGATCAATCCCCTCGACCGCCGCCTGCGCGTGCTGGCCGGCCTCGGCGCCGTGGACTGGGTCGTGAGCTTCAGCGAAGACACGCCCGAGGACTT
>CAZUSL010000041.1:0-8798 GCA_964622925.1 uncultured Pseudohongiella sp.
TTCGTCGATGCGATTGACGAATTCCGGCGAAAAATGGCGGACAACGGAGTTCAGTACAGCCTGTTTGACGGTCTCGTAACTATCGTCGTCCGGCGCCGAATCCCGCATCAGTTCCTGGATGCGGCCTGCGCCCAGGTTGGAAGTCATGATGATGACGGTGTTGCGGAAATCCACCGTGCGGCCATGTCCGTCGGTCAGGCGCCCGTCGTCGAGCACCTGCAAGAGCACGTTGAAGACTTCCGGGTGCGCTTTTTCTACCTCGTCGAGCAGCAGCACCGAATACGGCCGCCGCCGGACCGCTTCGGTCAAAAAACCGCCCTGTTCATAGCCGACATAGCCGGGCGGCGCTCCGATCAATCGGGCGACGGAATGCTGCTCCATGAATTCCGACATGTCGATGCGGACCATGGCCGCCTCGGAATCGAACAGGAACTCCGCCAGGGCCTTGCAAAGCTCGGTCTTGCCGACGCCGGTGGGGCCGAGGAACAGAAAGGAACCGTTCGGGCGATTCGGGTCCGACAGGCCTGAGCGCGACCTGCGCACGGCGTTGGCGACCGCGGATATCGCCTCGTTCTGGCCGACGACCCGCCGGCGCAAGGCGTCTTCCATGCCCAGCAGGCGCTCGCGGTCGCCTTGCAGCATCTTGCTGACGGGAATACCGGTGGCGCGGGAGAGAATATCGGCGATTTCCTCGTCGGTAACGCGGTTGCGCATGAGTTTCCTGTCCGAAACCGCGGCCATGGTGGCCTCTTCCAGTTTCTTCTCCAGCGCCGGAATGACACCGTACTGGATTTCGGACATACGCGCGAGATCGCCGGCGCGCTGGGCGGCTTCGAGATCGATCCTGGCCTTTTCCAGGCTCGACTTGATCGACTGGGCGCCATGCAGGGAAGCTTTCTCGGCCTTCCAGATCTCGTCGAGATTGGCGTATTCCCGTTCCAGGCTGTCGATTTCCCCGTTGAGATTTTCCATGCGTTTCTTCGCTGCCGGGTCCTTGTCCTTCTTGAGCGCCTCCCGCTCGATCTTCAACTGGATCAGCCGCCGGTCGAGCATATCCATCTCTTCCGGCTTCGAGTCGATTTCCATGCGGATCATGCTGGCGGCCTCGTCCACGAGATCGATCGCCTTGTCCGGAAGCTGGCGGTCCGAAACATAGCGCTGGGACAGCCGCGCGGCGGCGATGATGGCCGAATCCGAGATTTCCACGCCATGATGGACCTCGTAGCGCTCCTTGAGGCCGCGCAGGATCGCGATAGTGTCCTCTTCGTCAGGCTCGTCGACGAGCACTTTCTGGAAACGGCGCTCGAGCGCGGCGTCCTTTTCGATGTATTGCATGTACTCGTTGAGCGTGGTGGCGCCGACGCAATGCAATTCGCCCCGCGCCAGCGCCGGCTTGAGCATGTTGCCGGCGTCCATGGCGCCTTCGGCCTTGCCGGCGCCGACCAGGGTATGCAACTCGTCGATGAAAAGGATGACCGAGCCTTCGCGCTTGGCGATTTCCTTGAGCACGCCTTTCAGACGTTCCTCGAATTCGCCGCGGAATTTCGCCCCGGCGATCAGGGCGCCCATGTCGAGGGCGAGTATGCTCTTGTTTTTGAGACCTTCCGGCACCTCGCCGTTGACGATGCGCTGGGCCAGGCCTTCGACGATCGCCGTCTTGCCGACGCCCGGCTCGCCGATCAGTACCGGATTGTTCTTGGTGCGGCGCTGCAATACCTGGATGGCGCGGCGGATCTCGCTGTCCCGGCCGATGACGGGATCGAGTTCCCCCATCCGCGCGCGCTCGGTGAGATCGATGCAATAGCGGCTCAACGCCTGGCGGCTTTCCTCGGCTTCCGCATCGGACACGGCTTCGCCGCCGCGCAGATTGGCGATGGCGTTTTCGAGCGCCTGGGCGCTGACCCCGCTCGACTTGAGCAGTTTTCCCGCCGGACCGGGATCTTTCATCGCCGCCAGCAGAATCGTTTCGCTGGCGACGAAACCGTCGCCGTGTTCACCGGCGATGGTTTCCGCCCGATTCAGCAGTTTCGCAAGCTCGGGCGAGACCGCAAGTTGGCCGTCGTGCTCCTTCATGCGCGGCAGGTCCTGCACGATGCGGTCGAGCCCCGCGCGCAATTCGCCGACGTTGAATCCGGTCTGGGCGAGCAAGGCGCGCACGGAACTGCCCTGCTGGTCGATCAGCGCAAGCAGCAGGTGCGCGGGTACGATGCTGTTGTTACGGTTCGCCAGGGCGAGCGATTGCGCATCGGCGAGCGCCGCCTGCAGCTTCCCGGTCAATTTGTCTGGCCGCATGGGTCACAATTCTCTTCAGGCTTGTGTAACGGGTTTGTAAATGCGGCCTGTTGCCTGTCAATTCAAGCAGGTCGGATGCAGATCAGGTTTGCCATGCGGCCGCAGGGGCCGTCGCGGCGGTGGGAATAGAAACGGCTGGGGTCGCAGTGGGTGCAATGGGTTCCGCCGGAGATGGATGCCGCGCCGAGGCGAAGCAGTTTGACGCGGGCGATCTGGGTCAGGTCGGCGTGGTACTTGCCCATTTTTTCGAGGGGGACGAAGGCGGACTTGAGCTGTTGCCGCTCCGAGGCGTCGGTGGCGCAATTGAGGAATGTTTCAAGCACGTCTTTGCCTACTTCGTAGTGGCAGGACTGGATGGCCGGTCCCAGCCAGATCAGCAAGTCTTCCGGTTCGCTTCGCATGGCCGCCAAGGTGCTCTCGATGATGCCCGCGCTCATGCCGCGCCAGCCGGCATGAATGATCCCCACTTCGTCGCCGGCGCGATTGCAGACGAAGATCGGCAGGCAATCCGCGGTGACTACGCAAAGCGCGATGCCGGGAACGCTGGAGATCAGGCTGTCCGCTTCCGGCGCCTCCCCCGGCTGGAACACGATGGCCGGATCGCTGCCGTGAACCTGCCGCAGCCACTGGAAATGCGCATCGGGAGCGAATGTATCGGCTACGAGTTCGCGGTTGCGCCGGACGCTGCTTTCCGCGTCGCCGACATGCAGGGCCATGTTGAGACCGGCGAATTCGCCCTCGCTGCAACCGCCGTTCCGGGTAGTGACCGCTGCGAGGACGGCAGCGGGCGCGGGCCAGTCCGGGCGAAGCAGTTCAGGCGTCCGCATCTGCGACGCCTTGTGTTTGCGGACTCTGCCTCAAAAGTTCAAGCAAACTCTGCATGTCCGGCGGCAACTTCATATCAATGTTTATTTTTTCCTTGTTTACAGGATGCATCAGCGAAAGCCTGCAGGCATGCAGGGCCTGGCGGCCGAACGCGCCGAGGGCCGCGGCGAGTTCCGGCGGGCACGCGGCGGGCGGTTTCGGTCTGCCGCCGTAAGTGCGATCCCCCAGAACCGGATAGCCGAGCCAGGTCATATGTACTCGTATCTGGTGCGTACGGCCGGTTTCAAGCGATATCTCGACATGGGTATGGGCGGGAAAACGCTCGAGTACGCGATAATGCGTGCGCGCCGGTTTGCCTTCCCCGACTACCGCCATTCGTGTCCGATGCACCGGATGCCGTCCCACGGGCTGGTCCACGGTACCGCCGGCGGTGAGAACGCCATGCACGAGCGCCTGGTACACGCGCTCGATGCGGCGTTCCTGCAATTGTCTGACGAGTTCCGTATGCGCGCGCAACGTGCGCGCGATCAGCATGAGCCCGGTAGTGTCCTTGTCGAGGCGATGAATGATGCCCGCGCGCGGCAACTGCGCCAGTTCCGGGAAGGAGTGCAGCAGACCGTTCAGCAAGGTGCCCTCGTGATGACCCGCAGCGGGATGGACGACCAGATTCTCGGGCTTGTTGACGATCAGGAAATGCTCGTCCTCGAAACGTATGTCGAGTTCCATGGCTTGCGCCGTCAATTCATCGTCCGGCGCAAGTTCGGCGTCGATTTCGATGATATCGCCGGCCTGCAGGCGGTCCTTTTGCTTCATATTTCGCGAATTTACTGTCAAATTCCCGCTTTTTATCCACAATTGGAGACGCGATCGCGAAAATTCGGGGAAAATATCCGCGGCCGCCCGATCCAGGCGCAGGCCGGCCAGCGAATCGGAAACGGTTTCCCTGCGGACAATTCTGTTTTCCTGCATCGGCGCATCCAGCTAAGGATGTATGGAGAGTGAGGCCCGGCCGGCGAAGCAATGCCGATTAGACCAAATCCGGCGCCGGCGTTACAATTGCCGACAGCAAATTCATGGTTGCCGACCGGATTCATGACCCAATTCCTGCGCTTCGCGAGACTCCCGCTTCTCCTTCTCATCATTCCGCTTTTCGTATCCTGCGCCTGGTTCGGCGATGACGAGGACGAAGACGAATTTGCCGGTCTCAGCAGCGAGGAACAGTTTTACCAGCGTGCGCTGGGCCAACTCACCAATCAGAATTTCCGCGGCTCGATTTCCACTTACGAGGCGCTGGAATCGCGATTCCCGTTCGGCCGCTTTGCCGAACAGGCCCAGATCGAGATCGTCTACGCCTACTATCGCAGCGGCGACCGGGAAGCCGCCCGGGCCGCCGCGCAACGCTTCATCCGGCTGCACCCCGACAGCGAAAACATCGATTATGCATATTACATGCTGGGTTTGGCCTCGTTCGACGACAACAGCGGTTTTCTCGACCGTTTCGTCCCGATCGACCCGACCAAGCGCGATCCGGGCCGCACCGAGGAATCCTTCAACGATTTCGCGCAGTTGCTCGCACTGTACCCGGACAGTCCGTACTCGGCGGACGCCAGGGCGAGAATGATCTATCTGCGCAACAATCTCGCCGCCTACGAGATTCATGTCGCGAACTATTATCTTGAACGCCGGGCCTTTATCGCGGCGCAGCGCCGTGCGCAATACGTGGTGGAAAATTTCCAGGGAACCCCCGCCGTGGCGGATGCGGTGGCGATCATGGTCGAATGCTATCTGCGCCTGGGCCTGAACGATCTGGCGGACACCTCACTGGCGCTGTTGCACGAGAACTATCCCGACCACCCCTCCATCGACGAGGGCGGCGACTTCATCATTCGCACGGAGATATCCGATCCGTCGCTGTTGTACACCGTAACCTTCGGCCTGCTTGGCGATAATCGCGGCAATCCGCCGCTGGCGCCGACTTCGCGGCCTC
Organism: uncultured Pseudohongiella sp.; assembly: GCA_964622925.1. Classification (GTDB taxonomy): domain Bacteria; phylum Pseudomonadota; class Gammaproteobacteria; order Pseudomonadales; family Pseudohongiellaceae; genus UBA9145. The sequence goes on from CAZUSL010000041.1 coordinate 5,105, forward strand.
CCCTGTCGGGCAGCCAGCAGATCATCAGCAGCCAGGAAGCGCCGGAAGAACCGGACCGCTCCCTGCTCAGCATCATCACGTTCGGAATTTTCGATTGAGCAACCGGGCTAGTCCCCGGGCGGCCAGGCATTGGTGATCGGGTAGCGCCGGTCCCGGCCGAACGCCTTTTGCGTCAGGCGCACGCCCGGCGGACCCTGGCGCCGCTTGTATTCGTTGCGGTCGACCATGCGCACCACCCGGGCGACGACTTCCTCCTCGAAACCGTCTTCCACGATGCGATTCGCGCTCCAGTCCCGTTCGACGTAGCGTTCGAGGATGGGGTCGAGCATGTCGTAAGGCGGCAGGTTGTCCGCATCGACCTGCCCCGGCGCGAGTTCGGCCGATGGCGGCCGCTCGATGACTTCGCGCGGAATGACCTCGACCGCGCCGTCAGCCAGTCGATTGCGATATTCCGCCAGACGATAGACCATGGTTTTGGATACGTCCTTCAGCACATCGAAACCCCCGGCCATATCGCCGTACAGCGTTGCGTAGCCGACCGCAAGCTCGCTCTTGTTGCCCGTGGTCAGGACCAGCAGGCCTTTCTTGTTGGATATCGCCATCAGCAACACGCCGCGGCAACGCGCCTGCACGTTCTGCTCGCTTGTATCGGGCGCCGCGCCGGCGAATTCATCGGCCAGCGCCGCAATGAACCCGGCATAGATTCCGTCGATGGGAATCACGCTGTATTCCACTCCAAGCGCCCGGGCCTGCCCGGCGGCGGCGTCCTTGCTCAGGTCCGAGGTGTAGGCGAAAGGCATCATCACGGCCTGGACGCGTCCCGCGCCCAATGCGTCGACCGCGACCGCCAGCGTGAGCGCCGAGTCGATTCCTCCCGACAGGCCCAGTACGACGCCGGGAAATCCGTTCTTGTCCACGTAGTCGCGTACGCCGAGCACAAGCGCCCGGTAGATCTGTTCTTCCACCGTGGCCGGTGGTTGCATTACGCCATCTGCCAGCTTGCAGGCGCCGTCCTGCCCGTCCACCTCGATTTCGACCGGATACAGTCCTTCCGTAAAGGCGGGCGCCGATACGCGGGTGTTGCCTTCGGCGTCGACGGCGAGCGAAGCTCCGTCGAACACGAGTTCATCCTGTCCGCCGACCAGGTTGACGTAAATGATCGGAAAGCCCCCGCGCCGGCAGCGTTTTGCCAGCAAGGTTTTTCGATCTTCCGTTTTATCTACATGAAATGGAGATGCGTTGATATTGATCAGCAGATCGGCGCCGGCATTGCCGGCCTGCAATACGGGATATTCCTGCCACAAGTCCTCGCAGATCGTGAAGGCCACCCTGGCGCCGAACAGTTCCACCAGACAGGGGCTGCCGCCAGGACGAAAATAACGCTGCTCGTCGAAGACCTGGTAGTTGGGTAATTGCTGCTTGTGATAAGTCGCGATCCGCCTGCCCTGGTCAATGACGGTCAAGGCGTTGAACAGCCCTTCATCGGCGGCCTGCGGAAATCCGATCGCTATCGGGCATTCGATGCCGGCCTCGGCGATCTGCGCGAGCGCCCGGTCGATCCGCTTCGATAGACTCGGACGCAAGAGCAGATCCTCGGGCGGATATCCGGTCAGGCTCAATTCGGGAAACACGACGAGATCGGCATTGAATTCGGACCGCGCCTCCCTGGCGCTTTCCACGATCCGCCGGGCATTGCCGTCGATATCGCCGACGAGCAAATTCAATTGCGCCATTACGACTGTTGCGCGCATGCGATCAGACCCTCAAAACCCTGCAATTCACCGAATCCCGACTAGACTTCAAGCAAGAGCCACGAATGGGAAACAAGGGTGGAAAATGATCCGAAATTCCGGAATGACCTTGCTGGAAGTGATTGTGGCAATGGCGCTGCTTTCGCTGCTTCTCGCCGCGGCGGCGCCGTCGCTGAGCGGGATTATAGAACAACGCCGGGGCGACGAAGCAATCCGCCTTTTGCGGGATGCGGTCGAGCTCACCCGGGCCGCGGCAATCAGCAGCGGCGGCCTGGCCACATTGTGCCGTTCAGGCAATGGCGCGAGCTGCGGCGGGCGCTGGGAAGAAGGCATGATCGTCTTCATTGACGGCGACGGGAACCGCGTGCCCGATACCGCCGGCGCTCTCGTGCGCGTCTTCCGCTTCCCTTCTCCGGCGGACAGCGTCCGCTGGCGCTCCTTCGGCAACAGGCAATACCTGCAGATGACGCCGATGGGATTTACCCGCAACCAGAACGGCAATTTCACCTGGTGTCCCGGGAACGGCGACGTTCGCCTCGCGCGGCAATTGATCGTGAATGCCGCGGGGCGAATGCGGGAAGCCCTGGACAACGACGGTGACGGGGTGCGGGAAGGCGCTAACGGCAGACCCATCGCTTGCGATTGACGCCGAAGCGCAAACGTCTCCGCACTATCAGCGCCAACACTCTTCGGTCGTCATACCTTCGGCGCCGCGGCGGCCGTCGCTGGTCAAACTCATCCAGCCGCAATCGTCGCGGGCCTGCCCGCCCCGCGGCCGGGCCACGGCGGTAAAGCAATCGCGCAAATCGCCACCGACGCAGACGCGCACTTCGATCTCGTAAAGTCCGCCCTGCGTGCGCCGCAGCCGTCCCGCCGTCAAGGGGGCTTGCAGCGGTAGCGCGTCGTTCGTGTATGTGCCGTTGCGCGAACGGTACCTTTCCTGATCTGCCGCCACCTCCATCAATTCCTGCCTCGCTTCCAGGCGGCCCGCCCGCTGCGCGTGCTCCCGGTATGCCGGCAGCGCGATGGCCGCCAGAATGCCCGCCACGGCGAGCACAATCAGCGCTTCCAGTAAAGTGAAGCCGCAATACTTGTTCAAAAACACAACTCCTCCCATTAACCAAGAATCCCAAAATACTGCTTCGCAGGCGCCATTCAGCCGAGCCTGCGCCACGACAGTCGATTCTGCGTGATCGTTTGGTCACCGTTGCATGTGGCCACGCCAAACACTTGCAAGACACTCGCGTCCGCCGACGCCCGCGCCGCCGCGCGGGCGGTGACGCGGTAGTAAACCGGCGCATTGGGCAAGGCGGCGTTTCCCCGCCAGAATTCAACAAAATAGCGCGGTGGCGCATCGACGCCCGCGAAGTCCGCCTCAATGCCGTTGTTTTCCCACCATTGCGGCGTCAATTCGATGACTTGCCCCCACACCGCGCCATCGGCCAGCGGCGCTGCACTGGGGCATCGACGGCCTATCTCCACTTCGCCCGCGCGCAAGGCGGCTTCGGCGGCCTCGAATCCGCCCTGGGAACGCCTCTCGTTCGCCAACATGCGCTCGTGCAGTAGCAAGGACTCCAGACCGGCGACCGCCATAAGGCCCAGCAAGGCCAGGAACACCAGACAGAAAGGAAGGATCGCGCCGTATTGCCGTCTCATGGTTCGGGCTCTCATGGTCCCGGCGTTCCAGCCGGCGGAAAGTCGCCAAAGACAATGGGACGATTCCGCAATGCCACGGATTTGCCAAAGTCGCGCCGAAGGTTGGCGAATTGCAGGCTTTCCAAACGCAGTTCGAACCGTAAAGCTATAACTTCGTTCCAATTCCCGACCTGATTTGCGGGCAAAAAATCTTCGCCGCCCGTTAGTCGGAAGCGCACCCGCATCGATTCGACGCCTTCGACCAGTTCCCGGGCCGGGCTCGTATCGCCGAAATCGGACGTTTCGCG
>CAZUSL010000042.1:0-4253 GCA_964622925.1 uncultured Pseudohongiella sp.
TGCGCCGTCCATTCGTCCATGGCGATCGCTCCCAGCGAGCGATAGAAGCGGATCGAAGGCTCGTTCCAGTCGAGCACCGACCATTCCATGCGCGAGCATTTGCGTTCCACCGCGAGACGGGCCACCCAGGTCAACAGACATTTGCCGTAGCCGCGGCCGCGCATTTCGGGTTTGACGTAGATGTCTTCGAGATAGATGCCCGGCCTGCCGGTAAAGGTGGAAAAATTGTGGAAGAACAGTGCATAACCGACGGCCTCGCCCTGGTACTCGCCGAATACGACCTCCGCGCAGGGACGTTCACCGAACAGAGTTTCGCGCAATACCTCCTCGGTGGCGACGACCTCATGGGACAGTTTTTCGTATTCGGCCAATTCCCGGATCAGCGCGAGGATCAGCCCGCAATCCTCGGCCCGCGCCTCGCGCAGCGCGAAATCCGGTAAGCCCGTTGCAATCGTTTCCATCTCTTTCCGCCTCCAGGTCACATGGCGCCGGGGCGCTGCTATAATACGCGACTTTTTGGGCCGGGGGTCCGGATGTCAGAACAAGCCACGATCATCTACACCAGGACAGACGAAGCTCCGGCGCTCGCGACCTGGTCACTGCTGCCGGTCATCCGGACCTATTGCTCCGTCACCGGTGTCGAGGTGGAACTGCGCGACATCTCGCTGGCCGGGCGCATTATCGCCACTTTTCCCGATTATCTGAAACCTGGACAGCGCATCGAGGACGCCCTTGCCGAACTCGGCCGCAAAACGGGGGATCCGCTGGCCAACATCATCAAATTGCCCAATATCTCCGCCTCGATTCCGCAAATGAAAGCCGCGATTCGCGAGTTGCAGGAAAAGGGACACGAGCTGCCGGACTATCCCGACGAACCGGCCGACGAGCGCGAAGCCGAGATCAAGGCCCGCTACGACCGGGTCAAGGGCAGCGCGGTCAACCCTGTGCTGCGGGAAGGCAATTCCGACCGCCGCGCGCCCCCCGCGGTCAAGGCCTATGCGCGCAATCATCCGCATTCCATGGGGGCCTGGTCGGCGGATTCCGCCTCCCATGTTTCCTCCATGAGCGGCGGCGATTTCTTCGGCAACGAACAGTCCGTGATCGTCGAACACGAATGCAGCCTGCGCATCGAACATCGCGCCGCCGATGGCGGCACAAGCGTATTGAAGGAAGGAATCCCGGTGACGGCCGGCGAAGTCGTCGACGCCAGTTTCATGAACTGCAGGGCGCTGCGGAAGTTTCTCGCCGAGTCCGTTGCCGCCGCGAAGGCGGAAGGCGTGCTTTTCTCGCTCCATCTCAAGGCCACCATGATGAAGGTCTCGGATCCGATCATCTTCGGCCATGCCGTACGGGTCTATTTCGCCGAACTTTTCGACAGGCACGAGGCGCTGTTCGCCGAACTCGGCGTCGACGTCAACAACGGCTTCGGCGATCTGCTCGCGCGCATCGCCGATCTTCCCGCCGAACGCAGGCGGGAGATCGAAGCGGACATCGAACGCGTCTATAACACACAGCCGCCCATGGCCATGGTCGATTCCGACCGCGGCATCACCAATCTGCATGTGCCGAGCGACATCATCATCGACGCCTCGATGCCCGCGGCGCTGCGCTCCTCGGGCAAGATGTGGGGGCCGGACGGCAAGTTGCACGACATGAAGGCGGTCATCCCGGACCGTTCCTACGCGCCGGTCTACCAGCAGGTGATCGAGTTCTGCAAGGCCAACGGCGCCTTCGACCCGGCCACCATGGGCAGCGTGCCCAACGTGGGCCTGATGGCGCAAAAGGCCGAGGAATACGGCTCACACGACAAGACTTTCGAGATCGCGAGCGACGGCGAGATTGCCGTGATCGACGATTCAGGCAACGAACTGTTCCGCCACCGGGTGGAAGCGGGCGACATCTGGCGCATGTGCCAGGTGCGCGACGCGGCGATCCGCGACTGGGTCAAACTGGCGGTGAATCGCGCCCGGGCCACCGGCGCCCCGGCGGTATTCTGGCTCAACGAGGACCGCCCCCACGACGCCCAGGTGCTGGCCAGGGTGCGAAGCTGTCTGCCGGAGCACGACACAGGCGGCCTGGAGATTCATTTCATGGCGCCCGCCGAAGCCGCCCGTTTCTCGCTCATGCGCATGAAGCAGGGCAAGGACACGATCTCGGTGACGGGCAACGTATTGCGGGACTATCTGACCGACCTGTTCCCGATCCTGGAACTTGGGACCAGCGCCAAGATGCTCTCGATCGTCCCCCTGATGAACGGCGGCGGCCTGTTCGAAACGGGCGCCGGCGGCTCGGCGCCCAAGCATGTGCAACAGTTCGAAAAGGAGAACCACCTGCGCTGGGACTCGCTGGGCGAATTCCTCGCCCTCGCCGCCTCGCTGGAACATCTCGCCGGAGCGGCGGAGAACGAACGCGCCGGCGTGCTGGCCCGGGCGCTCGACCGCGCCACGGGGAGCTTCCTCGAAAACAACAAGTCGCCTTCGCGCAAGGTGAACGAACTCGACAATCGCGGCAGCCATTTCTACCTGGCGATGTATTGGGCGCAGGAACTCGCGGCCCAGCAGGAAGACGCCGAGGTCGCCGAGCGCTTCCGCCCGCTCGCCGAAGCCCTGCTCGAAGCCGAGGACCAGATCATCGACGAACTGAACGCGGCCCAGGGCGCCCCGGCCGACGTCGGCGGCTACTACGCCCCCGACCCCAAACTCGCCAGCGCCGCCATGCGACCCAGCGCAACCTTCAACAGCATCCTGGAAAGTCTCTGATCCGGTGACCGGAGTCCGGGCACCGGATCGAAACTACTACTTGACTGGCCTCACATAGCGCTTGATGCCGCCGACCGGGCCTACTTCGGCACCGTAGATCACGCCGTTATGGTCCGCCACAACGCCTTCCGCGGTACAGGTGCCGCGGCAGTCGGGATCGGGGTCGGGAATCAGGAACTCGACTTCGCCCGTCTGGGCGCTACCGACGCGGATGCCGCGCAGCCAGTCGCCATGGGCCGGATTCACCGAGCCTGACTCCGAGTCCGCCGAATACAGCACGTCGTTCTTGTCGATATAGATGCCGCTCGGGCGTCCGAACTGGTACCACATGTCGATGTAATTGCCGTCCTGATCGAAGATCTGGATGCGGTTGTTGCTGCGATCCGCGACGAACAATCGACCCCTGGAATCCATCGCCAGGGCGTGGGGCTGGGTGAACTGGCCCGGTCCGTCGCCCATTTCCCCGAATGACATCAGGAACTCGCCTTCGCTGTTGAACTTGAGCACGCGCGCCGGTGTTCCCCCGTTGTTTGAATGCCCCTCGGCGACGAAGATGTCGCCGTTCAGCGCAACATGCACATCGTTCGGCGTAAAGAAATACTCATCGTCCCGGCCGCCGCCCTTGTTGCCGAGCGACATCAGGAGCACACCCGTCGGGCTGAACTTGTGGACCTGGTGGCCATAGGCGTCATCAGGCGGGTTATCGCCGGCCTGGTTGTCACGACCGTCGGCGATCCAGACATTGCCGTCGTGATCCACATGAATGCCATGAGGCCAGGAAATATAACCAGCCCCGAAACTGCGCACCATGTTGCCGTCCTTGTCGAACAGCATGACGGGATTGACGTCCGGATTCTGTACGCAGGCATTGATATTGGCGCCGCATCGCTCGGCCACCCATACGCTCTCGCCGTCCGGATGCAAGTCGACAGTACTGGACGAGCCCCAGTTGCGCCCCGCCGGCATCTTCAGATAACCGGACTGCGTGATATACGGATTAGGCAGATCATTCACAGGCGGCATATCCGCCTGCGCAAATGCAAATAAAGGCGCAAGCAGAAGCGGCACGGTAAAACTCTGAACTCTGATCATGAAACGGTCTCCCGCCAGAAAAATAGTGACGCCAAAGTTAAACCAGGGCCCTGGAATTTACAACGTCAGCGGGGAACACGCTCCAGGCGGTCGACGTTCTGAAAACCGCGGGGGAGTTTGAAGCCCCGGCGGCCGCGGTCGTTTACGTATCCGGCGAAATCGTTGGGCTTCATCTTGCGGTAGCGCGCGCCCGCGTGGACCAGCAGGATGTCGTTCGGTGAAAGCACCGCCACCGAGACCACGTATTCGACCCGCTCCCGCACCCGTGCCGACGGAATGCCGATGATCCGATTGCCCTTGCCCCGCGCCATTCGCGGCAAATCCGAAAGCGCGAACACCAGCATGCGGCCCTCGTTCGTCGCGCAGGCGATGAACTGATCATTGTAATCGTCGACCGCCGCC
>CAZUSL010000043.1:0-17848 GCA_964622925.1 uncultured Pseudohongiella sp.
CGCGGAGCGAAGCGGAGGCGCAGAATCTCTTTGGCTTAGTGGCGACTCACGTTGTGCGGAATCGTTGTTTAGTTGATTCTCATGCCTGGTTTGGCGCCGGTGTCGGGGTGTAGTAGCCAAATTTCCTTTCCGCCGGGGCCGGCGGCGAGGATCATGCCTTCGGAGGTGCCGAATTTCATTTTTCGGGGTTTGAGGTTGGCGACTACCACCAGCAGTTTGTCTGTCAGTTGTTCCGGTTTGTATGCGGTGCGGATGCCGGCGAATACGGTGCGTTCGACGGGGTCTCCGGCTGCGTCTACGCCGAGGTCGAGGCGGAGGCGCAGGAGTTTGTCGGCACCTTCGACCAGTGATGCCTCGATTACTTGTGCGACGCGCAGGTCTACTTTCGCGAATGCGTCGATGTCGATTTCGGCGGCGATTTCTTCGATGGCTTCCTCGGCGGGTGGCGCTTCGGCGGCGTTTTGGCCGGGATTCCAGCTTTGCCTTGATTCTTCGATCATGGCTTGCACGGCGGCGAGTTCGACTCGTGTCATCAGGGGCTTGAAGCGGTTGATGCGATGATCGAGCAGGAGCGAATCGAAATCGCTCCAGGCCAGGGGATCGATCGCCAGGAATTCTTCGGCGTCGGCCGCCATCGCCGGCAGTACGGGTTTGAGGTAGCCGGCGAGGAGGCGGAAGGCGTTGATGCCGGTGGTGCAGATCTGCTGTAACTCGGGCGAATTCCTGTCCGATTTGGCGATTTCCCAGGGCTTGCGTTCGTTGAGGTACTGATTGGCCTTGTCGGCGAGCGCCATGATCCGGCGCACGGCCTTGCCGTATTCGCGCTGTTCGAACAGGTCGGCGATTTCGGGGGAAGCATCGCGGATTTCCTCGATCAGGATCTCGTTGTCGACGGCGTCCGCGAGCATGCCGTCGAAATTCTTGCCGATGAAGCCGGCGCAGCGGCTGGCGATGTTGACCAGCTTGCCGACCAGGTCCGAATTCACCCGCTGCACGAAGTCTTCCAGGTTCAGGTCGAGGTCGTCGACGCCCGGGCCGAGTTTTGCCGCCAGGTAGTACCGCAGGTACTCCGGGTTCAGGTGTTTCAGGTAGGTTTCGGCATTGATGAAAGTGCCCCGGGACTTGGACATCTTGGTGCCGTCCACGGTGAGGAAGCCGTGAACGAATACCGCGTCGGGTGTGCGATAGCCCGCGCTTTCCAGCATTGCCGGCCAGAACAGCGTGTGGAAATTGACGATGTCCTTTCCGATGAAATGGTAGAGTTCATGGTCGCGCCCCGGTCGCCACCAGGCGTCGAAATCGAGCCCTTCGCGCTTGCAATAGTCGAGAAAACTCGCCATGTAGCCGATGGGCGCGTCGAGCCAGACGTAGAAATACTTGCCCGGGTGTCCCGGAATCTCGAAACCGAAATAGGGCGTGTCGCGGCTGATGTCCCAGTCCTGCAGGCCTTCCTCGAGCCATTCGTCGAGCTTGTTGGCCACGGCCTCGTGTACGGCGCCGCCCCGAATCCAGTTCCGCAGCATTTCCGTGAACGCCGATACGGTGAAAAAGAAGTGTTCGGATTCCTTCTCAACCGGCGTGGCGCCGGACAGGGCGGATTTCGGGTTGATCAATTCCGACGGGCTATGGGTCGAGCCGCAGACTTCGCAGTTGTCGCCGTATTGGCCCTCGGCCCCGCAGCGCGGGCAGGCGCCGGTGATATAGCGGTCGGCCAGGAACAGGTTTTTTTCCGGGTCGAACAATTGGTGGATGTTGCGCCGGGCGATATGGCCGTTGCGTTCGAGCGCCAGATAGATCGATTCCGATAACTCCCGGTTTTCTTCCGAATGCGTTGTATAAAAGTTGTCGAAGCCGATCAGGAAGCCGTCGTAGTCGCGCCGATGCTCGCGGTTGACCCGGTCGATCAGTTCCTCGGGCGTGATGCCCTGGCTTTCGGCGCTGAGCATGATGGCGGTGCCATGCGCATCGTCGGCACAGACGTAAATGCATTGGTGGCCGCGCATTTTCTGCAGGCGCACCCAGATATCGGTCTGGATCGCTTCCATGATGTGACCGAGATGGATATCGCCGTTTGCATAGGGCAGGGCGCCCGTAACGAGTATCTTGCGCTGGCTCACCTGAAATTCCTCGAAGGCCGCCCTCAGATTTCAATCATCTCGAAGTCGTGCTTGGCGGCGCCGCAGTCCGGGCAGCACCAGTCGTCGGGAATATCTTCCCACCGGGTGCCGGCGGGAATGCCTTCCTCGGGCAGCCCGAGTTCCTCGTCGTAGACGAAACCGCAGATCTGACATTCCCACTGTTTCATGACCGCCTCCGCAAGCCGCTGTTTATAGGTTCAGCGACGCGGCGGCATCATACTTTAACGAACCCGCAAAATCACCCGGATGGCGGGATGAACTGAAGCCGGAATGGTTCTATCATGCGCTTGCGCCGCCCGGGGCGGCGGCCCGGAGAGGATCACATGACAATCAAGTCGGACCGATGGATCAGGATGATGGCCGAGGAGCAGCGGATGATCGAGCCGTTCGAGCCGGGCCAGGTGCGCAGAAACGCCGACCGCAGGGTCATTTCCTACGGCACTTCCAGTTATGGCTACGACGTGCGCTGCGCGAACGAGTTCAAGATCTTCACCAATGTGCATACGACCGCCGTGGTGGATCCGAAGAACTTCGACGAAACCAGTTTCGTCAGCATCGAAGAACCGTCCTGCATCATTCCGCCGAATTCCTTCGCCCTTGCGCGCACCGTGGAATATTTCCGCATTCCCGCCAACGTGCTGACCGTCTGCCTCGGCAAGTCGACCTATGCCCGTTGCGGCATCATCGTCAACGTCACGCCGCTCGAGCCGGAATGGGAGGGACACGTCACCCTGGAGTTTTCGAACACCACGCCGCTACCGGCCAAGATCTACGCCGGCGAAGGCGCCGCCCAGATGCTGTTTTTCGAAAGCGACGAACGTTGCGAAATCACGTATCGCGATCGCGGCGGCAAGTACATGGGTCAAAAGGGAGTCACCCTGCCCAAGGCCTGAGTGGCGCCATGCAAATGGCGAACAGGCGAAAAATTGACACTGCCGGTCGGAGCGTCAAGAAACCGACTGTACGGATGCCGCTGTCCAGCGCCCCGATTCTTCCCTAAGCAACTGAGTTTATTGTCTTTTTCGTGCGTTTACGCATGAAGCGCCGAGTTGGAACGGTTCTTGCTCATACCTATCTATCGGGTTTGCTCCCGTTGCGGTGCGCCCGATCCGGCAGGCAACAACCGGCGGCTAATTCATACATCGACAGGTAGCCGAAGAAGTTTAGCGTTGCGAAGCGGGAACGATGGAAAATGCGGAAAAGGACGACAGGGAACCATGAGTTCGGCAACATGGGTTTGATAAAAAGTAACGCAGCGGAAAAAGTGGAGAGCAGGGAATGGGCTCGGGAGACGGTGGAGAAACATGCGCCGCTGGTGAACCGCATCGCGCGCCATTTGCTGGCGAGAATGCCGGCCAATGTGCAACTCGACGATCTGGTGCAGTCCGGCATGATCGGACTGCTTGACGCGGCCAGCAAGTACGACAAGACCAAGGGCGCCAGTTTCGAGACCTATGCCGGCATCCGTATCCAGGGCGCCATGCTCGACGAAGTCCGCAAGGGCGACTGGACTCCGCGTTCGGTGCATCGCAAGTCCCGTGATGTGTCGAAGGCGATTCAGAAGATCGAGGCGCGCACCGGCCGCCACGCCACCGACAAGGAAATTGCCGAAGAACTGAAGACCGATCTGGATTCCTACTATCACATCCTGCAGGACGCCACCGGCACGCGGCTGTTCAGTTTCGACGAAATCAGCGAAGGCGCCGATCCGGTGCTCGAGACGCTCGACAGCGATTTGCCCGACCCCCTCGACAACTTGCAACACAGCCGTTTCCAGCAGGATCTGACGAAGGCCATCGACGCCTTGCCCGATCGCGAGAAACTCGTGCTGTCGCTGTATTACGACGAAGAACTCAATCTGAAGGAAATCGGCGAGATCATCGGCGTAAGCGAATCGCGGGTAAGCCAGATTCACAGCCTCGCGGCCTTGCGGCTGCGCTCCAGAATGTCCGAATGGAGTTGACGCCGGACCCGGCCGAACCGGGTTCGCTATAATTCCGGCCGGACCATTCCACCGGAACGGCAAACAGTGACCGAGAATTCCCAGGACGCAAGCCCCTTGCTCAAGGTCCGCGCGCTGACCTGCGAACGCGGTGAGCGGCTACTGTTCCGCGACCTCGAATTCTCCCTCGATTCCGGCCAGGTGCTGCAAGTCAAGGGCGGCAACGGCTCTGGCAAGACCACCCTGATGCGCATCGTCTGCGGACTCAACGACGGCTTCGAGGGGGAGTTGTACTGGCACGGCGAGGCGCTCGACGAGCGCTGGGACGCCTTTCATGCGGATCTTCTGTACATCGGCCACCGGGTGGCGGTGAATCACGTGCTGACGCCGCTGGAGAACCTGCGCTGGAGTTGCCGCCTGCACGATCCGGCGGACGACGGCGCCATTCGCGAAGCACTCGCGAAAATGGACCTGGCCGGTTACGAGGATTCGCCCTGCTATTCGCTTTCCGCCGGGCAGCGGCAAAGGGTATCGCTCGCCAGATTATTGCTCAGCAATGCGGAATTGTGGATTCTCGACGAACCATTCACCACGCTCGACGTGGATGGCGTCGCCCTGCTGGAAAATCTCGTGGCGCGTCACGCCCGCGAGGGCGGGGCCGTGCTCATCACGACGCATCATGAATTGGACAAGCTGGTCCTCCCGCATCTGCGCACCTTGACGCTTGGGGTGGCGCGATGAATCGTGCCGGTCATGACGCGACCAATCGCGCGGGCGCGGGCGCCGCGTTCCGGGCGACGCTGAAACGCGATCTGCTGATCAGCGTGAAGCGGCGCAACGACATCCTCAATCCCTTCATGTTCTTCATCATCGTCGTATCGCTGTTTCCCATCGGCATCAGCCCGGAAAGCGCGATGTTGCGGCAGATCGCAGCGGGCGTCATCTGGATCGCGGTATTGCTCGCCTCAATGCTGTCGATGGACAGCCTCTATCGCTCGGACTACGAGGACGGCTCGCTCGAACAATTGCTGCTCAGTTCCCAGCCGCTGTACCTGCTCGTATTCGCGAAAAATATCGCTCACTGGCTGGTGAGCGGACTGCCGGTGATCCTCGTTTCGCCCTTGCTCGCCTATATGCTGGCGCTGCCCGCCGAAGGATATCTCACGCTGGTGCTTTCGCTGCTGCTCGGTACGCCGGTAGTCGGCATGATCGGTTCGATCGCCGTGGCGCTGACCGTGGGGCTCGGCAGCCGTGGCCTGATCCTGGCGGTGATCACCGTGCCCATGAGCGTGCCCGTGCTCATTTTCGGCACGCTGGCGGTGCAGAATTCCCTGGCCGGGGGTTCGCCGACCGGTTATCTGGCGCTACTCGGGGCAATGCTGGCGGCGGCGGTCAGCCTGGCGCCGGTCGCCACCGCGGCCGCCTTGCGTATTTCCCTGAACTGACCGTTTCCCCTCGATCCGTCGCCGTCTGGCGGACGGTGTGCAGCGGACGGCGGAACGGTAACAGATTGTAGCCGCGGCCTTAGCTTTGCTGCCGCTTCGGTTACAATGGCCGCTGACCGAAGTAGAGGTAGCAGAAGTGTCCGGTAGATGGCAATGGTTTCATAGGCTCGGTTCGCCGAAATGGTTCTATGAGAAGACCACGCGCTGGCTGCCATGGCTGGTCGGAGCCATGGCGCTGTTTCTTGCCGTGGGCATCGTCTGGGCGCTGCTGTTCCTGCCGCCGGACTACCAGCAGGGCCATACTTCGCGCATTCTCGTCGTGCACGTCGCCGTGGCGGGCACTTCGTTGTCCTTTTTTCCGCTGATGGCCGTGGCGGGCACGGTAACCCTGGTCTGGCGCATCAAGCTTGCCGACATGGTGGCGAAAAACGCGGCGCCGCTCGGCGCCTGGTTCACCTTCCTGACCCTGGCGACCGGTTCGATCTGGGGCAGCGTGAGCTGGGGCACCTGGTGGGAATGGACCGACAGCCGGCTGGTGTCGATGCTGTTCCAGCTCTTCCTGCTGCTCGGCGTGATCTCGCTCCGCACCGCCATCGAGAATGCCGAAACCGCCGCCAGGGCTTGCGCGCTGCTGTCGATCGTCGGTTGTATCAATGTCGTCATCATCAAGTATTCGGTGGATTGGTGGAATACCCTGCATCAGCCTTCGAGCCCGATTTCCATGGAAGTCGGCAGTCCGAACGGACCCGAATTCTGGGTCGCCACCGCGGTCATGATCGTGGCGGTCTACCTGTTCCTGGCGGTGAGCCTGATCCTGACGACGCGCAACGAGATTCTCCAGCGGGAGGACAAGGCGCAATGGGTGCGGGAACTGGTGGCGCAGGCGCGTTAGCAGCGCCCGGCAGAGGTGAAACACGGATGATTGATGGTATACAATTCAACAGTTTAGGCGAGTTTCTCGCGATGGGCGGCTATGCCTTCAACGTGTGGTCGGTATATGCGCTTTTCGCCATATTCCTGACTGCCAACCTGGCATTGCCCCTGCGCAAGCGCAGGCTGATCCTGCGCGACCAGAAGCGCAGGCTGGCCGCGCTCGATGCGCGGGAAGAAAGCGCCCGCGACCCGGCGGACAGCGCCGGCTGGGAAGTCAGCATGGCAGGAGACGAGAAATGATGAAACCGCATCGCCGCAAGAGGCTCGGCGCGATTCTGTTCGTCGCTTTCGGCTTGAGCGTGGCGGTAACCCTGACCCTGTTCGCCCTGAGCCAGAACATCAACATGTTCTATTCACCTACGCAAGTGGCGAACGGCGAGGTCGAATCGGGCACGCTGTTCCGGATCGGCGGCATGGTCAAGGACGGTTCGGTGGAGCAGCAGCAGGACAGTCTGGCGGTGAGTTTCGTGACCACCGACTTTGTCCACGACGTGCCGATCGAGTACGAGGGCATCCTGCCGGACCTGTTCCGCGAAGGCCAGGGCATCGTCGCCGAAGGCAGTCTCGATTCCCTGGGCGTGTTCCAGGCGAGCCGGGTGCTTGCCAAGCACGATGAGAATTACATGTCGCCGGAGGTCAAGGCCGCTCTGGAACAGGCCGGAGCCAACCCGGAGAATCACCAGTTCAGGGAGAGCCCGGAGGACTGAATGATCCCCGAACTGGGTCAGTTTTCACTGATTCTGGCATTCTGCCTCAGCATCCTGCTGGGGGTCATGCCGCTCGCGGGCGCCGCCACGGGCAATCGCCTGTGGATGAACATGGGCCGGCCCCTGAGCGCCGGGCTCTTCGTTTTCCTTGGCATCTGTCTGGTCATCCTGGCGCATGCCTTCGTCACCGACGACTTTTCCGTCCGCATCGTCGCCGCCCAGTCGAATTCGCTGCTGCCCATGCAATACAAGGTGACCGCGCTCTGGGGCGGTCACGAAGGCAGCTTCCTCTTATGGACCTTCATGCTCGCCGGCTGGATTCTGGCCGTCGGCATTTTCAGCAAGAGCATGCCCAGGGAATTCGTCGCCCGGGTGCTCGGCGTGCTCGGCCTGCTTTGCGCGAGCTATATCCTGTTCATGCTCGCCAC
Source organism: uncultured Pseudohongiella sp. (assembly GCA_964622925.1). Lineage (GTDB taxonomy): Bacteria > Pseudomonadota > Gammaproteobacteria > Pseudomonadales > Pseudohongiellaceae > UBA9145. The sequence continues at coordinate 7,594 of CAZUSL010000043.1, forward strand.
GTCGAATCCGTTCGACCGCATGGTGCCGGTCCCGCCGGCCGACGGCGCGGACCTGAATACCGCCTTGCAGGACATCGGCTTCATTTTGCACCCGCCGACCTTGTACATGGGCTATGTCGGATTTTCCGTAGTGTTCGCCTTCGCCATCGCCGCCTTGCTCAGCGGCCGTCTCGACGCCGCCTGGGCGCGCTGGTCGCGGCCCTGGGCCAATGTCGCCTGGGCGATCCTGACCATCGGCATCGCTTTGGGGAGTTGGTGGGCCTATTACGAATTGGGCTGGGGCGGCTGGTGGGCCTGGGATCCGGTGGAAAATCCGCCGCTGATCACCTGGCTCTGCGGCGCGGCGCTGATCCATTCGCTGGCGGTGACCGAGAAGCGTCGCGTCTTCAAGAGCTGGACGGTATTGCTCGCGATTCTCGCTTTCGCCGGCAGTCTGCTCGGCACCTTCATCACACGCTCGGGATTGCTGACATCGGTGCACGCCTTCGCCAGCGATCCTACCCGTGGGGTCTTCATTCTCGCCATTCTCGGCGTTTTCGTCGGCGGCGCGCTGTTGCTTTACGCAATACGCGCGCCCCTTATCAAGAGCGAATTCGGGTTCGGCTCGCTTTCCCGGGAAATTTTTCTGCTCGCCAATAACGTGATCCTCGTGGTAGCCGCGGCTTCGGTTTTCCTCGGCACGCTTTTTCCGATGCTCTACCAGGCGCTGACCGGTGATCTCATCTCGATCGGGCCGCCTTACTTCAATATTATCTTCGTGCCCCTGATGATCCTGCTCGTCATCCTGCTCGGTATCGGGCCGATCAGCCGCTGGAAGAAAACTTCGGGCGCGTATCTGCAACGGCAACTCGGCAAGGTGGCGGCCGCGAGCCTGTTGCTCGGTGTGGCGCTGCCCCTGATCGTCCTGCTGGAGATCTCCATCCCGGCCACCATAGCCGTGGCGCTGGCGGTCTGGATCGTACTCGGCATCGGCCGGGACCTTGCCGCCAAGACCGCCAACAAGCCCAGCCGCTGGCAGGGTCTGCGCTCGCTCACTTACGGCTACTACGGCATGCAGGGCGCGCATTTCGGCGTCGCTGTCATGCTCATCGGCGTGGCCCTGACCAGTTATTTCAGCAGCGAGCGAAGCGTATTGCTGCAAAACGGCGATTCGGTGGAGCTTGGCGGCTACGAATTTCTGTTCGCGGACAGCGAGAGGATCGCCGGGCCGAATTACAATGCCGACCGCGCAACGATTTTCGTCACGCGTGACGGCGAAGCCGTAGCCGACCTGTATCCGGAACTGCGCGTTTATCTCGCCAGCGGCACGCCCTCGACGGAAATGGCCATCGATCCGAGCCTGCTGCGCGACCTGTTCGTAACGCCCGGCGAAATTCGCGACAACGGCGCCTGGACCATGACGGTATACGTCAAGCCCTTCGTGCGCTGGATCTGGCTCGGCGCCATCTTCATGGCCCTCGGCGCGACCGTCGCCGCCGCCGACCGCCGCTATCGCAGGCTCGCGCATGTACGCAAACGTTCGGAGGAACCAGCCGAGGGCGAATCGGGGCGGCGCGGTTTGCAGCCCGCTGCGGGAGGCGGCACATGAAAAGATTCATCTTCTATGCGCCCATCGCGGCCTTCCTCGCCCTGGCCCTCGTGCTCTGGCGGGGGCTCTATCTCGACCCGACCGAATTGCCTTCGGTGCTGATCGACAAGCCCATGCCCATCTTCGCCATGACCACGCTGGAAGGGGAGCCGGTCAGCAACGGCGATCTGCCTGAGCGAATTTTCCTGCTCAACGTCTGGGGCAGTTATTGCCTGCCATGCCTGGTCGAACATCCCACCTTGATGCGGCTTTCGGAAGAAGGCGAGTTCCCCGTGGTCGGCGTCAATTACCGCGACCGCCGGCCGCTGGCGCTCGACTGGCTTGACGTCAACGGCGACCCGTTCGCATACAGCATCCTCGACGAAGAAGGCCGTTTCGGCATCGATCTCGGCGTGTACGGCGCTCCCGAGACCTTTCTGGTCGACAGTGAGGGCGTGATCCGCTATCGCCACGTGGGCGTGCTGGAAGAGAATGTCTGGCGCGAAGTCTTCATGCCCGCCATCGCCGAATTGCGCAGCGCGCCGGCTTCCTCGCGTTAGCCGGCGCTGCGCTGACGATCGGCCGCCATTCATGTCCCTGCTGCGCTACCTGCTTTGTCTCGTCTTGTTGCTGGCGGCCGATCCGGGAGTCGCCCAGGTTGACACCTTCGCGTTCGAGAACGACGAGCAACAGCAGCGCTTCCGGCGCCTGTCGAACGAGTTCCGCTGCCCCATGTGCCAGAACGCCAATCTGACCGGCTCCACCGGCGGCGTCGCCGAAGACCTGCGGCGCGAGATTCATCGCATGATCCTGGCGGGCAATACGGACGCCGAGATCGAGCAGTTCATGTTCGAGCGCTACGGGGATTTCATCTTCTATCTTCCGCGCCTGCGGGCGGATACGGTGTTGCTCTGGTTCGGGCCGTTGCTGTTCCTGCTGCTCGGCGGCTACATCGGATGGCGCATTTTCCGGCGGGCCAGCGACAGTCAGGTGACCGCGTCGAGCGTGGAACTCGACCATTCGGAACAGGAACGATTGCGGCGGCTGCTTGACGATGAATGAATTTACCGGCCTGTTCTGGCTCCTTTGCGCCGTGCTGGCGCTACTTTGCGTGGCCTTCGTCGCCGTACCCGTCTGGCGTGCGCGGCGCGGCGCGGCGGACGCTGGCGAAACCGGCCGTGCCGAGGCCAATATCGCGTTGTTTCGCGAGCGCAAACGAGAACTCGAAGCCGATTGCGCCGCCGGCGAACTCGACCGGGAAGAACTCGATGCCCTGCTGATCGAGTTGCAGAAAAGCCTGCTGGCCGATGTCGAATCCGCCGAGCGGCAAGGGCAGCCCGCAGATCGCACTACCAGTAACCGCGAGGAAATTTCCTGGCTCTCTCCGGCCATGCTCGCGCCGCTGACGCTGGCAGTCCTGTTGCCCCTGGCCGCCTGGCTGATGTACCAGCAATGGGGGCAACTCGAAGACGTGGAATTGATGGATCAATTCCAGCGCACGGTGCAGAACGAGAACGATCCGGACACCGCGCGCGATCTCGTACTCAGTCTCGGAGAGGAAGTGCAGGAAAATCCCGAGCGCCCCTGGGCCTGGTATTTTCTCGGCGAGAATCTCTCCACTCTCGGCATGTTCGACGTGGCCAATTCCGCCTATCGGCAGGCCGCCGAACGCTTGAGCGAGGACGACGAGAAAGCCCTGGCGCTGGGTCGCGTCGTACTCACCGCCTACATCATGGAACAACTCCGGATCACGCCGGAGGTGCAGGAACTGATCGACAGTACGCTCGAACTTAACCCCGACGAACCCAACGTCCTGCAATTACTGGCTTCAGACGCCCAGGAACGCGAGGACTACGATGCAGCCATCGGCTATTGGCGACGGCTTTCGCAATTGAATCCCAGTTCGCAGACCGCGCGGGAGAATATCGCCAACCTGCAGCGCCTGCGCGCCGGAGACGCCGCCGGCGGACCGGCCATCGAAGTCGCGGTCGCCATCGCCGCAGACCTGCCGCTCGACCCGGAATTGCGCGTCTTCGTCTCGGCCCGCAACGCCCAGGTCGACGGCATGCCGCCGCTCGCGGTCGCCGATCTCACAGTGGCCGACCTGCCGGCCCGGATTCGCCTCGACGACAGTCTGGCCGTGGGTCCGTTCAATCTCTCTTCGGCCGAATCGGTATACGTCAGCGCCCTCGTGTCACAGGTCGGCACGGCCAATCGCGCCTCCGGCGACTATTTCGCCGAAACCGAAGCTTTCTCACTCGAAAATCCGCCCGCGCCGGTGGAACTGGTGATTTCCGATATCGTCCCCTGAGACAAGGATTTCCCATAGGTAATGCAGGAATTCATCACCATAGCTATAGCACATCTGTTCGCGGTTGCATCGCCGGGGCCGGATTTCGCCGTCGTGCTCAAGCAAAGCGTGAACGGCGGAGTGCGGGCGGGCTTGTGGACCAGCGCCGGGGTGGGCACGGGGATATTTCTGCATGTCGCATATTGCGTGCTGGGAGTCGCCTTGCTGCTGTCCCGGGTGGACTGGCTGTTCGTCCTCGTGAAACTGATCGCGGCGGCGTATCTCGCCTGGCTCGGCCTGCAGGCGCTCTGGCATGCCTGGCGGTCCGCCGATGTTATGCGGGCGAGCGCCGGAGCGGAACTCGCTCCGATGAAGGCATTCTCGACCGGCTTCCTCACCAACGGCCTCAATCCCAAGGCGACCCTGTTCTTTCTCGCGCTATGGACCGTGGTCATCAGCCCACAGACGCCGGTGGGAATCCAGGCGCTCTACGGCCTGTATCTGGCGCTCGCCACTTTTGCCTGGTTCGCGATGCTGTCGCGGCTGCTGGGACAACAGCGGGTGCGCGGCCTGCTGCTCCGCTCGGGCAAGTGGTTCGAAGCCGGCATGGGCGCCGTATTGCTGTTTCTCGCCGCCCAGATCGCCGTTACCGCCTGAGTCAGTTAAGCACGCGATAGCCGCGGCCGGACAGGCAATTGGCGATTACCCGCTGGCGCTCATCCAGCGCCCTGCCGGCGCCCTTGACCGAACCGGCCACCGCCCCGAGTCCCGCCACGCGTTTCGCCGTATCGGAATTGCCTATCGAGGCGCCCGCCACCGCGCCGGCGGCCGCGCCGGTCGTCGCGGCAACGGCCACCTGCCTGCCGACGTTGACCTGGTCGGCATAGTCGCGGCATTGCGCCAGATCGGCGTGATACATGGCGTAATTGACGCCTTGCATGTCGACGACAGGCTCGGCGCCGATGAATTCCTCGACCGAGCCGCAGGCCGCGGCCGTGAGTGCAATCAACATCGCAATGGATACATTTCGCATTTCGGTTCCCCCATTTCAAATCGTTGTGCGGTTTGACCTTGCCTGTCATTGAAATGCAATCAGTCTGAACGAAAACTGAACTTCTCCCCGATTTTCGCCACATCCCCATCCCTGCTGACACCTGCGGGAGTCGCCTGTACAATGATCCGGTTGCAGTAGGCATCTGTGTGTGATTCCTGGCCGGATCGCATGCCAAAATCGACAGGGGATCTGAAATGACAAACATCAAGCAGCTTACGGCTGTTCCGGCTTTATTCGGACTTTCGCTCGCGGCCGCGGCGGCGCTGGCCCAGGACGCGGGCAGGCCCGATCTCGAAGGCGTCTGGACCAATGCCTCGCGCACCCCGCTCTCAAGACCGCAGGGAATCGACCGGCTCGTCGTCACCGCCGAGGAAGCGAGCCGGATCGTTGCCGAAATGGCCATCGCAGGCATTTCCGCGGAGAACATCGAGGCCGGCCCGGCCATCGACCCCGAAACCGGAGCGCCGCCGGCAGGCGCCCAGGATTTCGGTCTGCGCGGCTACAACCTGTTCTGGGTGGATCCCGGCTCGACGCTGGCCTATGTCAAGGGGGAATTCCGCACTTCCCTGATCGTCGATCCTCCCAGCGGGCGCGTTCCAAGGCTCGAAGTTCCCCTGGTCGATCTGGGACAGAACAACTACGGTTATCGCTATCTGACCGGCATCGGCGACGCCAGCGGGCCGGAAGCGATTCCCATTTCCGAACGCTGCCTGATCGGCTTCGGCAATACCGCCGGCCCCGGCATGATGGGCACGCTTTACAACAGCAGCTACCAGTTCGTGCAGACCGACGACTATGTCGTCATCTCGGTGGAAATGGCGCACGACGCCCGCATCATTCCGATTTTCGACTCCGCCGAAAAGGCCAGGGCCAATCTGCGGCCGGATCCGCATCAGCCCTGGTTTGGCGACTCCCGCGGCTGGTACGAGGACGACGCTCTCGTCGTCGAGACGGTCAACATCAACGCCTTGCAGATTTCCGAAAGTTCGGTGCCGATCTCGAGCGACGGCCGCATCATCGAACGCTTCACGCGCTATTCCGATACCGAGATCGTGTACACCTTCACCGTCGAGGACAACAATCTCTACAGCCAGCCCTGGACCGCCGAGTTGAGCTATCACGCAATGGACGGAAACCTGTACGAGTACGCCTGCCACGAAGGCAACTATTCCATGGCCGGCATTCTGGCGGGAGCCCGCATCCAGGAAGTCGAGGCGGAGTTGGGCACGGGTTCAGAAGAATAGGCTTCGGAAGAGCAAGGTGCGGATGCTGGAGACCTCATGAACGCGGCTGTGCAACCGGCGAATGGCCTGATCGACAAGTTCGGCCGGCGGGTGGACTATATCCGCCTGTCGGTGACGGACCGTTGCGATTTTCGCTGCGTCTATTGCATGACCGAAGAGATGCAGTTCGTGCCGCGCAGGCAGGTGCTGACGCTGGAAGAGTTGTACACCGTCGCCCGGGCCTTCACCGAACTCGGCGTCAGCCGCATCCGCCTCACCGGCGGCGAACCCATGGTGCGCTCGAACGTCATGCACCTGATCGAACGCCTCGGCAAGTTACCCGGCCTGGATGAGTTACTGCTCACCACCAACGGCAATCAACTCGACAAGTACTCCGGGCCACTGCAAGCCGCCGGCGTGAATCGCGTCAATATCAGCCTCGACAGCCTGGACGCGGAGAAATTCCGGAGAATCTCCCGGGTCGGCAAGCTCGAACGCGTGCTCGCGGGGATCGACGCCGCGATCGCCGCGGGATTCGACCGCCTGCGCATCAATTCCGTCATCATGCGCGGCTACAACGACGACGAAGTGCTGCCGCTCGTGGAGTACGCCCTCGACCGCGGCCTCGATATCGCCTTCATCGAGGAAATGCCGCTCGGCGAAGCTTCCGATCACGATCGTGAAGAGACGACTTGCAGCAACGAGTGGGTCCGCGAACAGATCGAAAGCCGGTACACGCTGCTCGACAGCGCGGTAAAGACCGCCGGACCTTCGCGTTACGTCCAGGTGGTCGGCAGCAGGTCGCGGATCGGCTTCATCTCGCCGGTTACGCATAACTTCTGCGCCGATTGCAACCGGGTCCGAATTACCGTCGAAGGGCGCCTGCTGCTTTGCCTCGGCAGCGAACATTCGATGGATCTGCGCGCGATATTGCGCGACCGCGAAAAGGATTTCGACGATCTCAAGGCGGCTATCGTCGCAGCCATGGACCTCAAACCGGAGCGGCATTACTTCTACGACAAGGAACATGCCCAGCCGGTTCGATTGATGAACATGACCGGCGGATAGGCCGCATGGCAGCCGAAACCCCTCTCAATCTTGCCGTCGTCACCGTTTCCGATACCCGCACCGCGGAAACCGATACGTCCGGCGCGCTGCTCGCGGAAAAGTTGCAGGCCGAAGGCCACAAGCTGCATTCAAGGAACATCGTCAAGGACGATGTCTATCAATTGCGCGCGCTGGTCTCGAAACTGATCGCCGACCCGGAAGTGCAGGGCGTGCTGACCACGGGGGGCACCGGCTTTACGGCCAGGGACAATACCCGCAAGGCGATCACGCCGCTGTTCGATGTCGAAATCGAAGGCTTCGGCGAATTGTTCAGGCAGATTTCCTTTACCGAAATCGGCAGTTCCACGGTGCAATCGCGGGCTTTCGGCGGGCTCGCCAACAGCACCGTCATCTTCTGCCTGCCGGGTTCGACCGGCGCCTGCCTTACGGGCTGGGACCACATCATCCGCGAACAACTGGACAGCGGGCACAAACCCTGCAATTTTGCGGAACGGATTTAGGCAAAAAAAAGCCGGGCCGCGATTGGCCCGGCAAACGGACAAAAGGAAGGGCTTGGGGAAAGCCCTTCCAGAGGAGAATCAAACCGCCGCAAATACGATCAGCGCGGGAACAGCCAGGGCGGCTGCAACCAGCGCCAAACTGACAACGGTAGCCTCCAAAACCGGTAAGTACTTGATCACTACGTTGCGCATTTCAGACCTCCTTTATCGAACCCCCTAACAAACTGGTTCCGTGTTACTGAAAACGTTGCTAATAGTAACATAGTTCCGCAGATAAGTAACACCTGCTGCTCTATTTGGTAACACTTTTTGATTTTTCAATAGCGAATCGTGAAAAAACAGGGAAATCCGATGCGAATCATGACTTTCAATTGCAATGGCGTACGCGCCGCGGAAAGAAAGGGCTTTTTCTCCTGGCTGGCGCGCCGGGACGTGGATCTGGTCTGCCTGCAGGAAACCAAGGCCCAGGAAGAGCAGCTGAACGACCTCGAACGCAAGGCCGGCAAACCCGTTTTTCACCCGGAAGGCTTTCATTGCTTCTACTTCGATGCCGAAAAGAAGGGCTATTCCGGCACCGCGGTTTACTCCCGCCTGCAGCCGCAAGTCGTGCAACGCGGCTTCGGTTTCGAGATGGCCGACAGCGAGGGCCGTTATCTGCAACTCGACTTCGATGGCCTGAGTATCATTTCGCTATATCTGCCCTCGGGTTCCGCAGGGGAGGAGCGGCAGCAGCGCAAGTTCGCATTCATGGACGCCTTCATGGCGCATATGCGCGAGTTGCGCGGCCACGACCGCGAATACATCGTTTGCGGCGACTGGAACATCTGTCACAAGCAGGTCGATTTGAAGAACTGGCGGTCGAATCAGAAGAATTCGGGCTTCCTGCCCGAAGAACGAGCCTGGCTCGACACCTTGTACGGCGAGGTCGGCTACGTGGACGCGTTTCGCCTGGTCAACCAGGAGGCGGAACAATACACCTGGTGGTCCCAGCGGGGCGCGGCCCGGGCGAAGAACGTCGGCTGGCGGCTGGACCTGCATGTCATTACGCCGGGACTTGCGGGAACGGTAAAATCGGCCGAGATCGTCGACGGCATCGCCAACCCGGACGAGAACTTCTCCGACCACGCGCCGATGACCCTGGAGTATGATCTGCAGATCGACTGATGGTGACCGCCATGTGGAGAAAACTGAAACCGATCACTCTCGGGCTGATTCTGCCACTCGCCTGGATCGCCCTGCCAATCCAGGCCCAGGGCCTGTTCGCGGTAATCGACACCAGCAAGGGAGTGATGCGCGTGGAACTGAACCATCGCGCCGCGCCCACCACGGTGGCCAATTTCGCCAATCTCGCGATGCGCGGATTTTATGACGGCCTGACTTTTCATCGCGTCGAGCGTAACTTCATGGCCCAGGGCGGCGACCCGCTCGGAACGGGCATGGGCGGCCCGGGTTATCGCTTCGCCGGCGAGCTGATCCTCAAGCACAACCAGCCGGGCATCATTTCGATGGCGAATTCCGGGCCGGGCACCGACGGCAGCCAGTTTTTCCTGACGCATCTCGCCACGCCGCATCTCGACGGCCTGCATTCGGTTTTCGGGCGGGTAGTCGAAGGCGCGCAGATCGTACGGCAGATCGAGCGGCGCGACCTGATCAATTCGATCGTCATCGAAGGCGATCCGGCGCCGGTTTTCAGCCGCCGCCGCGCGCAACTCGAGGAATGGAACGCAATCCTCGACCGGGAATTCCCCGATCTCGGACCCGCGCCGGAGTTCTAGGCCCGTTTTCTGACAGCGCCCGTCGTATCGGTCTCGCCGGCTTCGGCGGGCTGCTCGGGCATTTGCATGTAACGCGCCAGGTAAGGCATCTGGCCGAATACGAACACGACGGTGATGACGAGGTTGCCGAACACCTTGAACTGGATCCAGGCGGCTTCGCTCAGCATATAGGCCACGGCCAGGTTGACGGCGCCGAGCAGGACGAAATACACGATCCAGATATTGTTCAGTCGCAACCACGCTTCCCTGGGCATTTCCACGGCATGGCCCAGCATGTGCTGCAACGCGGGCTTGCTGCCTATATAGCGCGAGCCGAGGAAAATCGACGCGAAAATCCAGTTCACCAGGGGCGCTTTCCATTTGAGGAAATTGACGTCGCGCAGGAGAAAGGTGGGGATGCAGAACACAACCACGGCGCACAAGGTGATCCATTCGAACTTGTCGAGTCGCTTGTAGGCGATGTAGAGCGCGCCGTAGACGATCACGGAAGTCACGAGCAGCACTTCGGCGGCGCTGTAGATGCCGCCGACGCTATGCTCGAAGCCGGCTATGTTCACGGGTCTTTCGTCGATCGCCCAGACGGCGAAGAAGGCCAGCAACGGAATGTAGGCCGCGACTTGCTTCATACGAGGTTGGTCCTGCCGGTTCCACGCAACGGGATGATTTTACTTCAGTCGAGCCCGGCGTGTCTTGGCTTCGATCCGTCGCCGTCGGCTGGCGCGGGGTTTAGCGGACGCTGTGAATACGTCCCTGTACGCTTCGGCCCCGACATCCATGT
>CAZUSL010000044.1:0-11151 GCA_964622925.1 uncultured Pseudohongiella sp.
CTTGAGGGATTTCATCCGGCTTGCCGGCGCTGGTTCGAGGGGCAGTTCACGGCGCCTACTCCGGCGCAGGCCGATGCCTGGGCCGCGATTCGGCGGGGCAGCCATACGCTGATCGCGGCGCCTACCGGGAGCGGCAAGACCCTGGCCGCGTTTTATGCCGGTCTCGACCGGCTCGTGAGCCAGGGCGATGAGCTTGGCGCAGGCGTACAGATTCTGTATGTGTCGCCGCTGAAAGCGCTGAATAACGATATACACCGGAACCTGCAGATTCCGCTTGCGGGCATCGCCGAACTGTGCGGCGACTCCGCGCCCGAAATCCGCATTGCGGTTCGCACCGGCGATACCCCCGCCGACGAACGCCGCAAGATGGCCGCGCATCCGCCGCATGTCCTGGTGACGACCCCCGAATCCCTCTATCTGCTGCTGACCAGCGCCAGCGGCCGCGCCATGCTCGCCTCGGTATCGACGCTGATCGTCGACGAGATTCACGCCATGCTCGGCGACAAGCGCGGCTCGCACCTCGCGCTTTCCATCGAGCGGCTGGAAGACCTTGCCGGTCAGGCCGGCGGACAGCCCCTGCAGCGCATCGGCCTGTCGGCGACGCAGAAGCCGGTGGAAACAGTCGCGCAGTTCCTGACGGGCGCAAAGGCAGGCGATGCCGCGGCCCGGAACTTCGATTGCGAAATCATCGACGCCGGCTTCCGGCGCAACATGGAAATTTCGGTCGAAGTGCCCGGTTCGCCGCTGTCCGCAGTGATGAGCGCAGAGGTCTGGGAGGAACTGTATCAGCGCCTGGTCGAACTCATTCTCGCGCATAACACCACCCTGGTCTTCGTCAACACGCGCCGCCTGTCGGAACGTCTGGCTCTCGCTCTCGGCGAGCGCCTCGGCGAAGGCGTGGTCAGCGCCCATCACGGCAGCATGAGCCGCGACCATCGTTTCGCGGCCGAACAGCAACTGAAATCCGGACAATTGAAGGTGCTCGTGGCCACCGCATCCATGGAACTGGGCATCGATATCGGCCATGTCGACCTCGTCGTGCAGTTTTCCTCGCCCAAGAGCATAGCCGCCTTTCTGCAACGCGTGGGCCGCAGCGGCCATTCCATCGACGGCACGCCGAAAGGCGTTCTGTTTCCCCTGAGCCGGGACGACCTCGTGGAAGCGGCGGCCTTGCTGGCCGCGATTCGGGACGGAGAACTCGACCGCATCCATGCGCCGGACAAACCGCTCGACATCCTCGCCCAGCAGATAATCGCCGAAACCGCCATGAGTGACGAAGGATGGGAACTCGATGAGTTGTTCGCCCTGCTGCGGCGCGCCTGGCCGTACCGGGATCTCGAACGCTCCGAATTCGACGATGTGATCGGCATGCTGGCGGAAGGCTATACGACCCGGCGCGGCCGGCGCGGAGCGTTATTGCATCTTGACGCCATCAACGGCCGCATCCGGGCGCGGCGCGGCGCCAAGCTCACGGCGCTGACCAATGGCGGGGCGATTCCCGACATGTTCGACTACCAGGTCGTACTCGATCCCCAGGACGTGGTCGTGGGAACCTTGAACGAGGATTTCGCGCTCGAATCCCTGCCCGGCGACGTGTTCACCCTCGGCAGCCATAGCTGGCAGATGATCCGGATCGATGGCCTGAAGGTGCGTGTGCGCGACGCTCACGGCGCGCGGCCGACGATTCCATTCTGGTTCGGCGAGGGTCCCGGCCGCAGCCGCGAATTGTCCGAGGCGGTTTCAGGATTGCGCGGACATCTGGCGGAACTGCTGGACGAAGGCGGCGCCGCTGCGGCCAACGCCTGGCTGACCGGCGAACTCGGCATGGTCCCCGCCGCGGCGGCGCAACTCGTCGACTACCTGCATGCCGGCATGCGCAGCCTGGGTGTGATGCCGACGCGCAACACCATCGTCATGGAGCGGTTTTTCGACGAGGTGGGCGACATGCACCTCGTCATCCACGCGCCATTCGGCAGCCGCCTCAACCGGGCCTGGGGCCTGGCCTTGCGCAAGCGGTTCTGCCGCACCTTCAATTTCGAGTTGCAGGCGGCGGCCAACGAAGACAATATCGTGCTTTCGCTCGGCTCGGTGCACAGTTTCCCGCTGGACGAAGTGTTCCGCTATCTCAACAGCAAGACCGTGCGCGAAGTCGTAATCCAGGCCATGCTTGACGCTCCCATGTTCGAAGTGCGCTGGCGCTGGAACGCGACCCGCTCGCTGGCGATCCAGCGCAACCGCAACGGGCAGCGCGTGCCGCCCCAGTGGCAACGCATGGACGCCGAAGATCTCGTCGCCCACGTATTCCCGGACCAGATCGCCTGCCAGGAAAATCTTGCCGGCAAGCGCGAGATTCCCGATCACCCGCTGGTAACGCAGACCGTCCACGACTGCCTGACCGAAGCCATGGACATCGACGATCTGGTCGCGCTGCTGCAGGACATGGAAGACGAGAAGCTCACGCTGGTAAGCCGTGACCTGCGCGAGCCTTCGCCGTTCGCCCAGGAAATCATCAATGCGCGGCCCTACGCCTTTCTCGACGATGCGCCTTTCGAGGAACGCCGCACCAACGCCATCCGCAACCGCTCCTGGCTCGACCCCGCCGAAGTGGAAGACTTCAGCCTGCTCGATGCCGATGCGATCGATCGGGTCAGGACTGAAGCCTGGCCGCTTATGAGCAACGCCGAGGAATTGCATGACGCATTGCTGACGCTGGGCTACATGACCGAAAAGGAATTCGGCCCCGGCGAACGGTACGCGGGCGAACTGATTGAACAGGGCAGAATCTGCCGGGCCGGCGGGCTCTGGCTGGCCACCGAAATGCTGCCGCGCTTCCGCGCTCTTTTCCCGGATGCTGCGCCAGAGGCGAGCCTTCCCGATTTTCTTTGCGAAGAAGAATGGACTCCCGAAGACGCCTTGCGCGACATCGTCCGGGGCCGCCTGAGCGGACTCGGTCCGGTAACCGCATCCGAACTGGCGGAGGAATTGTCGAACGCCGATGCCGTTTCGCAAAAATCGGTGGAATCCGCGCTGCTCGCATTGCAAACCGAAGGATTTGCCATGCAGGGCCATTTTTCACCCGATGCCCGCGCCGGGTCCAAAAAAAGCCCGGTGCAATGGTGCGAACGGCGCCTGCTGCAACGCATCCATCGCTATACCATCGATCTGCATCGCAAGAGCATCAAGCCGGTATCGCTGGAACTGTTCACCGAATTCCTGTTTCAGCGGCATGGTCTGCGCGCCTGCGAAGCATCCGGCTCGACTCCGGTTCTCGATGGCCAGTTGCAATTGCAGGAATGCATCCGGCTGCTCGACGGCGCCGCCGCGCCCGCGGCTTCCTGGGAAAGTGGCATCTACCCTGCCCGAATCGGCAACTACGACCCGCAATGGCTGGATCTGCTCAGTATCAGCGGCCGGCTGGCCTGGGGCCGTTACAGCCTCCCCTCGGGCCGGTTGCGCGGGGGCAGTCCGATCAAGACCACCCCGATCACCATGGCCTTGCGGAGCAATCTCGACATCTGGCAGGCGCTCGCCGGCGCCCAGGGCGAAAACCAGCAGCCTATCGAGCCGGGCGCCGATGCCCGCCGCGTCGAACAGGATCTCGAAAGCCATGGCGCAAGCTTTTTCGACCAGATCCAGACCCGTACCGGTCTGTTGCGCACGCAACTCGAACAGGGCCTGGCCGAACTCGTCAGCCTGGGGCGCGTATGCAGCGACAGCTATGTCGGATTGCGCGCATTGCTGCTTCCCGAACACAGGAAATCCGGTGGCCGGCGGCGGCGCAAGCTTACTTTCGGCGTCGAAGACGCGGGACGCTGGAGCCTGCTCGATACCTTTCGGCAGCCATCCGGGCCGGCGCCCGCAAAGCAACGCCCGCAAGCCTGGAACGCACTCGACGAAGACCAGTTGCAACGCCTGCTCGATGTCTATCTGGATCGCTGGGGCGTGATCTGCCGTTCGCTGATTGCCCGGGAAGCGATGGCGCCGCCCTGGCGGGTGCTGTTGGCATCGCTGCGGAAACAGGAATTGCGGGGGAAACTGCGCGGCGGCAGATTCGTTGCCGGATTGCAGGGCGAGCAGTTCGCCCGCACCGAGACGGTCGACGAATTGCGCAAATTCGGCCGCGAACAACGCCCGAACCGCCATTTCGTATTGACCGCGGCGGATCCCGTGAATCTGTTGCATTTGTTGATGCCCGAGCGCTCGCTGCCGCGGCTGACGCGAAACCGGGTGCTATATCGCGGCGGAGTGCCGCTGGCCGTGCTGATCGCGGGCGAAATCAGTTTTCTCGGCGAAGTTGCAGCCGAGGATCAATGGAAGCTGCGGCAGATGATCGTGAGCGGCGCGGCGCCCGCGAGCCCGGACCAACCCGCGGCTGCGCGATTCTCCTAGAGGTGGGACGAATCAGAAACTGAAGAAAAACCGCACGGAGAAATACAGTACCAGCGCCGCCATGGCGAGACTGCCAAGGAATCTGGCCGGATTCTCCCTGAAAAAATCGAATGCCGTTCTGGCTTCGCCTTTTTCCCGCGCTTGCAGATATTGCGATCGAATGTGGTCTCGCCGCTGCGCCTGGTACTCGTCGATCAGGCGGCGGGCGGTTTCGAATTGCCGATCCCGGCGGACCCAGATGGCTGGAAAGGAAATCCCGAAGAGTCCGGCCGAAGTTTCGAAATATTCGATTTCGTGGCTTTCAAGCAAGTCGCGCACCTCGCTCGCTTCATCTTCGGGCACGTGCCGCAATCGGAACAACAGTTTTGACATAATCAGGCTCCGGTTGCCGAAGTCTATCCCACGTAGCCGCGTTCAAACTACTTGCCCGGATTACTGGAACTGCGGCGGCGGGCAGGCGCAACGGTGCGTCTCCTGGATTTACAGGAACGTTAACGGAGAATGGAGACGGGGCCCGCCAGGCCCCGGATCAGGAACTGGATTTGTGACTCAGAACGATCTGGCGCGGGCCGCTTGTAGAAGTCTGGCCACTTACCCCGGTGGGAATTTGTTGTACTTTTCCGCCGGCTTTCAAAAAGTCCGCGACATGCCTGGCGAGATCTTCCCGGCTGTTTTCCACGGCTACTTTTTTCTTTGATTTAGTCGACATCGGTTCCTCGCTGGATTCGAACCAAAGCGGCGCAGTATACACTCACCGCCCATCTCAGCCAAATCGGGCAGTAGCGGCTCCGAACCGTCGCTGTGATTACCGGCCCCGGGATCCGATGCGTTTGCGGGGCCTGGCAAAGTATTCCGAAGCCGTATTGCTCGGCAGATCGCCGATCAATGCGTCTATCGAGGCGCCGTATACGGCCTTGATCTTGGCGAGAAGTTCAAGTTCGATGTGGCAACCGTAATTTCGCCCCGTCTCGATATCCTCGAGTTGTTTGCGGGAAATATTGAGAAGTCTTGCTCCCTCGTTCATGGAGTATCCGGCCTGGAGGCGCAGTCTCCTGATATTCTTTTTGACGTCGAGAGCTATCGGAGAAAACTTCGCGTTTGTTTTGCTGCTCATTTGTTTATCTTATCTGCTTGTCTTATGTGTTTATTATGTGTGTTTCTTGTTCTACGACGAATGCCGGGACAATCGTCCACGAACGCGCAGGCCCTGAGGCGTCTGCACAAACCGGGACACTACCACAATGTGAATAAAAGCGTAATCTATTCACTGCAAAGACAATCCAGAAAACGATTCGCCCTCCGGCGCAAACTCCAGCGCAGCCACCAGAGAAGCAGTCCGGCGCCGGGCTTGCATTGCAACTCCATCTCCAGCTTCAGGCGCCGCTCGCCCGGCGCAGAGTCAGCGGGAAATTCGAAACACCAGGCACTATGGAAAAACCTGTCCCGCACGATGAATGCCACTTTCACTTGCGGCTCCCAGTGCGCGATGCTCCATTCCAGCGTCCTGCCGGAGTCCGTCTCGACAGCGAGTACGCTGCCCCGCCCGGCTTTCCCCGGGGGTGTGCACTTCACCTCGCGCACGTCTGGATTCCATGAAGGCCAGCGCCTGAATTCGACGAGCCTTTCCCAGCAGGCGGACGCCGATTCACCCGGCAACGGCCTGCTCAGGGTAAAGTTGTGCACGGGAGATGTCATCTGTGACACGAGATCGTTGAAACGGGTCAAAGTATAGCTCACGTCCCCGGGCTTTCCGGCGGCTGCGCGGGATGCGTACAAACCACAATCGATGTGGTATGGTTTGCGCTCGAATATCGCAGATTGAGAGCGCACAAAATGAATCCACACGACATTCAGGACGATGGCCGCCGCCAGGTTCTCAAGGGCGCGGGCGTACTTGCCGCAGGCGCCGCGACAGTGCCCGGCTGGGTGCTCCCGGCGTTGGCCCAGGGCGAAAGACTGATCCCTTTCACGGATGTGCCTGACGCTTTCCAGGTCAGGGAGAAACGGCCCGGCGCCACGCATTACCAGGACACGCGGCTGATTACTTCCCATATCACTTCGAACGACGATTTTTATGTCGTGCAGCATTACGGCCAGCCGGAAGTCGACGTCGACAGCTACCGGCTTCGCGTTACCGGCATGGTGGACCGGGAACTCGAATTTTCGCTGGACGATCTCATGGCGCGTGACGCGGTAGACCTGCAGGCCGGCTTCGAATGCGGCGGCAACAGCCCCGGTCTTTTCAACGGCCTGATAGGCAACGCGAACTGGCGCGGCTGCTCGCTGAGCGCCATGCTGGAAGAAGCCGGCGTCCAGGAAGGCGCCAAGGAAGTCGTGTTTTTCGGCGCCGATGTGGGCATGGAGGAGATTCGCGAACGTGAAGTCGAGAAGGCCTTCGCGCGGAGCATGTCCATTGCCGACGCGATGCGGCCGGCGAATCTGCTGGCCTGGGAAATGAACGGCGAACCGCTGCCGGTCTTTCACGGCAGGCCGCTACGCTTGCTTGTGCCCGGCTGGTACGGTGTTTCCAACGTGAAATGGCTGACCCAGATTCACGTCCAGGACACCCGTTACATGGGCCGTTTCATGGGCCGCGACTACGTGACCCTCAAGCGTGTCATGGTAGGCGGCGAAGAGCGCTGGGTGGAGAATTCGGTTACCGCGATCCAGTTGAAATCGGCGATCGTCAGGGTGACCGAACTCGGCGGCGAATATAGCGTCCTCGGCTTTGTGCTGAATGACGGCACGCCTCTGCAAAGCGTCGAAGTCAGCGTTGACGGCGGCCCCTGGCAAGCGGCGGAATTGAGCGAGGAAAACACGCAATATTCCTGGAAGCTGTTCACCTTCACTTGGGACAATCCGGCGCCCGGCGACCATACCATCGTATCGCGCGTCACCGATATCAACGGTAATGTGCAGCCGACGATGGACGAATTTCCCGAGAAAGTGAGCCGCTGGGAAAACTACGCGCAGTTCCCGCGCACGCTGACGATCTGACTGGAAAGCTTTTGTGGCTTCGATCCGTCGCCGGTGGCTCATGGGCGCAGGGTTATTGTTTTCCAGCCGCGATTTTGGGCGAGTTGGGCGAGACGGGGGTCGGGGTCGACGGCTACGGCTTCGCCGGCAAGTTCGAGTAGCGGCTGGTCGTTGATCGAGTCTGAGTAGAACACGCTGTTGCCTAGCTCGAAGCCGGGGTTGTGCGCCAGCCAGTCGCGCAGCTTGCGCACCTTGCCTTCCTGGAAACAGGGAGTGCCGCGAATGCGTCCGGTAATCTCGCCGTCGACGATCTCGGCTTCCGTCGCCAGCAATGCGTCCACTTCGAACAGTTTCGCGATGGGCCGGGTTATCAGATCGTTGGTCGCGGTCAGAATCATGCAGAAATCTCCCGACCGACGGTGTTCGCGTACCAGTTCCAGTCCGTCTTCGAGCACCATCGGCTTTGCGTACTGACCGACGAATTCACTGAGCAACTCATCGCGTTGCCGCTTGCCGAACTTGCGCACGGGCGCCAGCGTGAAGGCCAGCCAGGCATGGATATCGAGCACTCCGGCCAGGTAATCCGCGTAAAACCCGTCGTTCGCTTCCCGGTGCGCCATTTCGTCGACGAGATTGCGGGAGATCAGAAATTCACCCCAGGCATGATCGCTGTCGCCCGCAAGCAGGGTATTGTCGAGATCGAACAAAGCCATTCGCCGATTCATGTGGCACCTTGAAGGAATTTATTTAACATACTGAAAATTATAAATTTTATCCCATTGTCGGCCAATCGCGGGTTTGCCTGAACGCGGCCGGTTGTGAAACAATGGCCGCACTTCGAACGGGAAAACAAGACAGTGCTGGACTCGGACGGATTCAGATCGAACGTAGGCATCATTATCTGCAATCCCTACGGGAAACTGCTCTGGACCAAGCGCATAGGCCAGAACGCCTGGCAGTTCCCCCAGGGCGGAATTCAGCCTGGAGAGTCGTTCGAAGAGGCCCTGTACCGGGAACTGCTCGAAGAAGTCGGCCTGTCGTCGACTGATGTCAGCATCCTGAAACGGACCCGGGGCTGGCTGCGCTACCGGTTGCCGGAACGGCTGATCCGGCGGGGTCCGGGCCGGCTATGCATCGGCCAGAAGCAGAAATGGTTCCTGCTCAGCCTCGACAGCGGCGAAAGCCGGATACAGCTCAGCCGGTCCGCACAGCCCGAGTTCGACGACTGGCGGTGGGTCAACTACTGGGAGCCGGTGAGGCGGGTAGTGCAATTCAAGCGCGAGGTCTACCGGAGGGCGCTTACGGAGTTTCGCGGCGCGCGCGACAAGTACGTCAACGCCTGCGCCAGAGAGAAGACAGAAGCATGCTCGAAGAACTCCGCAGCATAGTTCAGGAAGTCAATACGGCGAAGGATCTGCAATCCGCGCTCGACATCATCGTCAATCGGGTTCGGGAAGCGCTCGGCACCCAGGTGTGTTCCATCTACCTGCTCGACAACGATTTCCATTGCCACGTTTTGATGGCCTCCGAAGGCCTGAAAAAGGAAGCGGTCGGCAGGGTCAGCCTGGAGATCGGAGAAGGCCTGGTGGGACTCGTCGCCAAGCACGCCGAGCCGCTCAATCTGCGTGACGCGCCATTGCATCCCAACTTCCGATTCCTGGAAGAAACCGGCGAGGAGGACTTTCACGCCTTCCTCGGCGTGCCCATCATCCACCATCGTTCCGTACTCGGCGTACTCGTGGCGCAACATCGCGAGCGGCGCCGCTTCGACGAAGGCGAGGAAGCCTTTCTGGTTACCCTGTCCGCGCAATTGGCCGGGGTCATCGCCCATGCCGAAGCGACCGGCGCCATCGAAGGAATCAGCCCGTCGGGGCAAAGGATTTTCGATACGGCTTTTACCGGCGTATCGGGCTGCGCGGGAGTCGCCATCGGCACTTCGGTCGTGGTGTCGCCGCAAGCGGATCTGAGCCATATCCCGGAACGGATGGTCGACGACATCGAAGCGGAAATCGAGTTTTTCAATTCCTGTCTGAACGCCGTGCGCGAGGAAATGAGGGAACTCAACATCCAGGTCGCGGGCAGGCTTGCGGAAGAAGAGCGGCAGTTGTTCGACGCCTATGTGCATATCCTCGACGACGACGCGCTCGGCAACGAAGTGGTCGAGCGCATCCGCATGGGACATTGGGCCCAGGGCGCGCTCTCCTACGTCGCAAATGAACACCTGCGCACATTCGAACTCATGGAAGACGAATACATGCGGGAACGCGCGGTGGACATCAAGGACCTGTGCGCGCGCGTGCTGGCCCATCTGCAGGAGGAAAAGCCGGAAAAGCCGGACTATCCCGAAGACTCTATCCTGATCAGCGAAGAACTTACCGCCTCGGTCCTGGTGGAAGTGCCGAAGGAAAAACTCAAGGGCCTGATTTCGGTCAAGGGCTCAGGCAACTCTCATGTCGCGATTCTCGCGCGCACCATGGGAACGCCCACGGTCATGGGCGCGGTCGACCTGCCCTTTCATCAACTCGACGGCAAGCAGTTGATCGTCGACGGCTACAAGGGCGAAGTCATTACCAACCCTTCTGAGCATCTGCTCGAACAGTTTCGCGCGACGATTCGCGAACAGGAGGAACTTACCCGCGGACTGGAAGGGCTGAAGGACCTGCCCTGCGAAACGGCGGACAAGCACCGGGTTTCGCTGTGGGTGAACACCGGGCTCATGTCCGACGTGCTTCGTTCGCTCGACCAGGGAGCGGAAGGCATCGGCCTGTTTCGCACCGAGGTTCCCTTTCTGATCGCCGAACGCTTTCCCAGCGAACAGGAGCAAACCGAACTCTATCGCGAGCAACTGGAGACTTTCGCGCCGAAGCCCGTGACCATGCGCACGCTCGATATCGGCGGCGACAAGGCGCTGTCCTATTTCCCCATCGACGAAGCCAACCCGTTTCTCGGCTGGCGCGGCATTCGCGTAACCCTCGATCACCCGGAAATCTTCACGGCCCAGGTGCGCGCAATGATGCGGGCGAGTATCGGTCTGGACAACCTGCAGATCATGTTGCCCATGGTCAGCAACGTGCGCGAGGTCGAAACCGCGATCAACCTGATTCGCAAGTCATACCACGAACTGTTGCAGGAAGGCGCGGAACTGCCTTTTCCGCCCATCGGCGTAATGATCGAATTGCCCGCGGCCGTGTATCAGACCCGGGCGCTGGCAAGCAGGGTGGATTTCGTATCGATCGGCAGCAACGACCTGACGCAATACCTGCTGGCGGTCGACCGCAACAATCCGCGCGTCGCGAACCTGTTTTCCTCCTACCATCCGGCGGTGCTGAACGCTTTGCAATTCGTGGTCGATCAGGCCCATGCGGAAAACAAGCCGGTCAGCATCTGCGGCGAGATGGCCGGCAACCCCGGCGCCGCCCTGCTGCTCGTCGCCATGGGCTTCGATATCCTGTCGATGAACGCGGCCGCCCTGCTGAAAGTGAAATCGGTCATTCGCAGCATGACCCTGGAGGCGGCGCAGGACCTGCTGCGCAAGATCATGCAAATGGAAGACGAGCAACTGATTCGCAATGCCGTGGATATGGCGCTCTACGAGGCCGGCGTCGACCGCCTGCTGCGTTCGCAGCGGATAAATTAGTTCTTGTTCGTAAAGTCTCAACCAACTGATTTGATTGAATAAACCGCCTGGAACTCTGGAAGGGTTCCGGCGTTTTGGGTATCTTTGCGTTGGTCTCGAATCAACAAAAAGACACACCAAAACGCCGGAGGGTTGCCATGCGGATCAAG
>CAZUSL010000045.1:0-40506 GCA_964622925.1 uncultured Pseudohongiella sp.
AGCCGAGCCGAGCCGAGCCGAGCCGAGCCGAGCCGAGCCGAGCCGAGCCGAGCCGAGCCGAGCCTCCGGGTCATGAGCGGAGCCCGAGCCCTCGCGGCCCTGATCCTCGCCTTTTCGTTCCTTTTCGCCCCGGACGCCGCCGCCCAGACGGACCAGACCAAGACCCCGCCCCAGGTCACCATCGCCCCGAAGGCGTCCTCGGCGGTGACGGAAGGCGCGGCGGCGGAGTTCACGGTGACCCGCACGGGCGACACCACCAACGCGCTGACGGTGAACCTGCGCGTGGACGACGCGCCGCGCGGCAGCGACTTCGTGGCTTCGGGCGACGAGGGCGCCAAGACCCTTGAGATTCCCACCGGCAACGCTTCGGCGGACTATTCGGTCACCACCCAGGCCGACAACGTCTGGGAGTTGAACGCCCCGGTGACGGTGACGGTGGAGCCGGGCGCGGGCTACGACGTGGGTTCGCCGTCCTCGGCGCAGCGCACGGTGAACAGCGACGACGCCCGCCCCTCCGCGACGGTGGAGGTCAGGTACAACCCGCCCCTCCCGCCCCCGTCGTGCAATCCAGTCAGGAGCGCCGAGGGCTGCTCGGTCGAGCCTTCGTACGAGGGGCAGGACGCGACCTTCTGGGTGACCCGGTCCCCCGACGCGCTGGCCGCGCCGCTGACGGTGGGCCTGATCATTGACGACGCGCCCGGCAGCGACTTCGTGGACAGCGGCGACGAGTTCCTCAAGTTTGTGACCATCCCCGCCTGGAAGACCGGGGCGGTGTACAGCGTACCCACCCAGGCAGACGTCACGGACGAGCCGAGCGGCCCGGTGAAGGCGCAGTTGACGACTGGCTCGCACTATGTCATCGGCTCGCCGTCCGTGGCCGAATACTGGATTTACGACGACGACGATGTGCCCGTCGCGACGGT
This sequence comes from uncultured Pseudohongiella sp., assembly GCA_964622925.1. Classification (GTDB taxonomy): domain Bacteria; phylum Pseudomonadota; class Gammaproteobacteria; order Pseudomonadales; family Pseudohongiellaceae; genus UBA9145. The sequence continues at coordinate 924 of CAZUSL010000045.1, forward strand.
GACGAACGTCAACTCGAAGGCGTCCGGCGCTGCCTGCCACATCGACGAGGGGGGGCAGGCGTTCTTCTCCATCGAGCTGGACAAGGCGGTGGAGGGCACGACGAACGTGAACTACCGCCTGACCGGCCCCCAGGGCAGTCCCGTGCAGGAAGGGACCTTTCAGGTGCAGCCCGCCCGCCTTGGCGGCGGAGAGACCGATCTGCGTCTGTGGCATCTAAGGACGCATGACAAGGTTCACGCCCCCGGCGGCGTCCACGATTACACCCTGACGGTGCTGCCGCCGGGCAAGTGGGACGGGGTCTACGAGGTGGGCAGCCCGGCGTCGGTGACGATCCAGGTGTGCGACGACGACCCGTTGCAGTCCCCGCTGGCGGCCATAAGTGACGATCCCCTGGGCGAGGACCCGCTGGACGAGGAGACCCCGGTGACGCCCGTGGTCTCCATCAACGGGTACGCATTCGTGACGGAGGGCGCGGACGCGGTGTTCACGGTGAGCCGCACCGGGGCGACCACTGAGGCGCTGTCCGTGGACCTGCGGGTGGCCGAAGCCCCGGGCGGCGACTTCGTGGCTTCGGGCGACGAGGGCGACAAGACCCTTTCAATTCCCGCCGGCAGCGCTTCGGCGGACTACACGGTGAACACCCAGGACGACGCCGCGGACGAGCCCGACGGGTCGGTGACGGTGACGATCCTGTCGAAGAGCGGCTATACGGTGGGTTCTCCGGCCGCGGCCACGGCCGCGGTGGCCGACAACGACGCGCCCCCGGTGGGGAACGACGGCGGCGGCGGTAGCCTCGGCGGCGGAGGCGGAGGCAATACCGGCGGCGGCGGCGCGATACCGCCGGTCCCCGGACTGTCTTCGGAGGCGCCGCTCGGCGGTCTGGTCCTGATCTGGGGCGCGGAATCGGACGGAGTGGACACGAGCGGCGAACTGACGCTGCTTCCGGACCTCGCGGCGGACCCGGACGGCCGCGTCTACGTCGTTTCCGTGCCGCACGGGACGCCGCGCGTGCGGCTGACGCCGACGGCGGGCGACCCGGACGCCACGGTGTCGGTGGGTCCGCGCGGCGGTGCGCCGGTTGCGGTGGAGAGCGGGAAACCCAGCCCCGAATTCAAACTCGCGGTTGGGGAGAACGCGATCGAGATCACGGTCACGGCGGAGGACGGGACGGCGGTGGCGACCTATACGGTGACGGTGACGCGGGCTCCGGCCCCGCCGCTGGACGCCTCGGCGTCGCGTGAGCACGTGTTTCCGCTGATCGCGGACGGCGGCGGCTTCCGCACGCGCCTGTTCGCGGCCGACGCATCGGGTCTGGACAACCGCTGTTCGCTGATCCTGCGCGGCGCGGGCCTGGACGGGTCCCGGCTGGAAGCGCACGCGGCGCTTTCGGTTTCGGACGGCGGGATGGAGATCGATCCCGGCGCGGCCTTTGCCGGCGTGGCGCTGGCGACGGGGGGGAAAGGGGAGTTGGCCTTCGGTTACGCGAAGCTGGTCTGCGAGCGTCCGGCGGTGGCGCGGGGGCTGCTCGTTCACGAGGCCGGCGGTTCGGTCGCGGGGCTGGCGAACCTGGAGAGCGCGCGGGCGCTGAACCGGTTCCGGTTTCCGGCGCTGCCCGGCGAAGCGGCCCGCCTGGGTCTGGTGCTGGCGAACGACGGCGCGCTGGAAGCGTCCTGCGCCGCGGAGGCGGAGGATGCGGCGGGGGAAAGCGTCGGCGGCGGCAATGTCGCGGTTCCGGCGGGGACGGCGGCATTCCGGTTTCTGGACGAACTCGTTCCGGCGGAGGACGGCGCGGCGAAAGACGCGGCTTCGGTTTCGGTGACGTGCGACCGTCCGGTTTCGGCGTTGGGCATTCCACTGGAAGGCGGCGTCTTCACGGCGCTGTCTGCGGTGGACCTGGAAGTAGTCGATCCGGCGGAGGGGAATGAAGAACCGGCGTCGCGGCTCTTGCTGCCGCTGGTGCTGGACGGGGAAGGCTTTCGCTCCCGGATCGGGGCGGCGAACCGGTCGGCGGAAGCGAACCGGTGCGAACTGCGCTTTTTCGGCGAGGCGCGCGCGGCGCGCTTTCCGGACGCGGCGGGGGCGGAGCGGGCCGGATTTTCCGGTTTCGACCTGGCGCTGACCGGTCCCGGGGACCGGGTCGCGCTGTCGAGTCACGGGCGTCACACGCTGGCGTTCGGCCACGCGTCGCTGGACTGCGAAGGTCCGGCGGACTTCCGCAACCTGCTGACCCTGCGTACGCGGGCGGGATTGTCCGGCCTGGCGGAGATATTGCCTGCCGCGCCCGCGCGGGAAGTGCGTTTTCCGGTGGTTCCCGGTCTGGGCATGGCGCTGGCGCTGACGAACGAAGCGGAAGCCGAAACGGCGTGCAAGGCGGAACTGACGCCGGCGGGGGGCGGAACGGCCAAGGGCGGCGAATCCGTCCGCATCGCCGCCGGCTCCACCGCGGTGCGGTTCCTGGACGACCTGTTCGCGTTGCCCGAAGGCTTCGCCGGCGGGTCGGTGACGCTGTCGTGCGAAAGCGGCGTTTCCGCGGCCGCCCTGCCTTACGCCGGCGGGGCCTTTACCGCCGTGCCGCCGCTGGTCCCGGGATTCGACACCGCGCCGGAGTGAGCGAAACGGGCGGGCGGAGCCCCCTGGAGGCGAAGCCGGAAAACCGGGGAATCCTCGACGGGGAGTTGAGGCGAGTCACTGGCCGGCCGGATAGATTTTTCTTATTCCGCCGATAAGAAAATCGTCTTGGCGGAAGATCGATTCTGGTTTATCTTCATGACTGTCTACCGCACACGATGAAGATCCGACCCAACCGAAATTCGCCACGGGAGAAAAGTCATGACAACGAATCCGCCGGCCAACAGCAACACCCGAAACGATCATGAAGGCGACGACTTGATGATCGGCACGGCGGGTGCGGACACTTTCGTGTTCACGCCCGACTCCTTCGATTCGGAAGTCGACACCATCAACTCTTTTGAACCCAGCCTCGGCGACAAGATCGATCTTACCGCGTTCGGCAGCGCCGTCACCTGGCACGAATTGAGGGACAAGATCACCATTAGCCAAATCCCCGATTCCCAAGCCTACTCCGGCGAGATCGACCTTACCGATTGGGGCGGCGGCAAGATCAAGATCGAATTGTTCGAGAGCACGATCAGTTCCGTCGAGAACCTTACCGGGAACATGTTCGAGTTCTCCGACAGCCTGATCCGCCAGTCCGGCGATTCCGGCGGCAATACGCTGAAAGGCGCATACGGTCTGAACGACCATCTCGACGGCGGCGAGGGCGTCGATGTCCTGTACGGATACGAGGGACGGGACATCGTGGACGGCGGCGCCGGCAACGACGTGGTTTACGGCGGCGGCGGCGACGATTTGATTCTGGGCGGCAAAGGCAACGACACCTTGTTCGGCAACGGCGCCGAGAGACCGGGCGAGTCCCGTACGGAATCCGACAAAGACGTGTTCGTATACCGTCCCGGCGACGGTCACGACGACATCGTGGACTTCACCGCCGGCGAAGACCAGATCGACCTGCGCGGCTTCGGCAACATGACCGCGCTCGCCGACCTCGACATCGAACAGCAGGGAGACGATGTCGTCATCAGTTTCGACGACGGCGCCGGTTCGCTCACGCTGAAGGGCACGGTGCTTGCCAATCTCGATGACGACGACTTCATTTTTCGCTACGAGTCGCCCGACGGCAACGCCCCGTCGGTCGAAGAACTGCTTTGACTGGCGTCGCCGGTCAGTCCCCGCTGTCGGCCGCGTCGAACCGTTTGGTCATGGTGACGACGTTGCAACCGTGCATTCTGCGGTAATTCACGCTATCCATCATCTGGTGCACCAGGAAAAGGCCGAGGTCGCCGAGCGCTTGGGCGAGTTCGGATTCCGCGTCAGCGGCAACCGTGGCGTTCGGAGTTTCACCGACATCGGTCACCGAGCTGTCGTCGACGATGGCGAGCACTAGCGTTCCGCCTTCCTTGCGCACGATGATTTCGATGCGGTGCGGTTCGTCGTCTTCGTAGCCGTCGCTGATGATGTGGGTGAGCACTTCGTCGATGGCTAGATTGACCGAATAGGCGATCCGGGAATCGATTCCCCGGCCGCGGCAGTAGTCGTCGATCTCCGCCGCCACCCGTGCGAGTTCGCGCAGATCGTTGACCAGGGCCAGTTCAAGACAATCTTCCTGATACACCGTCGCGTTCACCGCAAGTCTGCCTATTCTTCCCGCATCGACCGGCTGAAATAGTCGGTAAGCGGTTTCACCAGGTAGCTGATCGGCGAGCGGCTTTCGGACTGGATATAGATCTCCACCGGCATGCCGGGGGTGAGCGCCAGATCCTCCGCCGAACCGACCATACCGGATGCAGTGCGCGGAGCGTCTATCGAAACCTCGATCTCGTACCAGGACAAACCGGTGTTCTCGTCGTATACGACGTCGGCGGACACCCACAACAAATCGCCTTCGAATTCCGGCGTGGTCCGCGCCGGCAGGGAGGAAAAGCGCAACACGGCCGATTGGCCGGGAAACAGCCGGTCGACGTGAATGGGATCGATCCTGCCGCGGGCGATGAAACCAATATCTTCCGGGACGATCTGGAGAATTGGCTCACCCGGATTGACGACTTCCAGCGGCGTGCTCACCGCCATGCCGAAAACTATTCCGTCTTCCGGGGCTTTCACTTCAAGGCTTTGCAATCGCTCGCGCACAACTAGCAGATTCTCAAGCAAGGCGGTTCTCTGCTGTGAAATCTCGCCGCTCAGCGCCGCAGCTTCTTCAATGCGCCGGGAGTCGATTCGGATGATCCGGCTGCGGATTTCCGCGATCTGGACCCTGGTCCGGGCCACGGCGGCTTCGTTGGCGCCTTGCTGGCCCTTGGACGCCTGCTCCATCCGCTCAAGCTCAAGGATGCGGTCCAGGGGCGCCAATCCCTGCTCCAGCAACAGCCGCTGCCTTTCCAGATCCTGGGCCAGCAGTTCAGTCTGCCGGACTATGGCCATGGCGTTGGCCTCAAGCCCGCGTATTTCCGCATTGAGTTGCGCAATCTGCTCGTGCAACTGGCCGATCTCTCCGGCGCGGGTTTCCCGCCGCGCCTGGAACAGGACGTTTTGCTGTTCGAGGATTGCCGCGACCCTGGGATCCCTTGAGACCAGTTCCCGCAACTCCGGCGACCATTCGACCGCATCGGCATCGCTGATTTCCGCCTGCAGGCGGTTCAATTGGGCTTCGGCTTCCGCGTATTGCGCCGAGTATATGTTTTCCTCAAGGCGCAACCTGGCGTCGTCGAATCGCAGCAGCGCCTGGCCGCGGCTTACCCGGTCCCCGTCCCCGACGAGGATTTCGCTCACCGTGCCGCCGTCGATATGCTCCACGGTCCGGTTGCTGTTTTCCACTTCGACCTCGCCGGCGCCGATCACCGCGGCGCTGATCGAAGCAAGCACGCTCCAGCCGACCGAGCCGCCGACGAGCGCCGCTAGACCGCCGAAACCGAGGAGGAGCGGGCTCCGGGCCTCATACTGACGCTTGACCGCGGGTTCGCTCATCATCCGGACCGTCTGCCGGCTTCATCGCCGGATTGTATCTGCGGGCCGGCGCCGACCACCCGCTTTATGGCTTGAATGATCTGGGTTTCCAAGCTGTCCGCCTTTCGCCGTTGCCGCCCGTCCCCGGTTCGGACCCCGGGATCAGGCATCGGCGGCGCTGTCCGATTCCGGGGTTCGGGCTCGGCGGGACGCGCCGCCTCCGTGACCCGTTCCAGGGAACGCACGGGCTGGCGCAGTTGCGGTCTTTCTCCGTCTCCGGGCAATTGCGGGCGGTAACGCTTGTCTTCCCGGGGCCGCGGTGCGGCTTGCGCGCCCTTGGTTGTTGTAGCGGGAGCGGGCCTGCCGTTCTGCATGACATAGACGATATCGCACTGGGCGAAGGCGCCGTGCCGATGCGCCACGATGATCGCCGCGCCGCCGCGCCGCTTCAGATTCTCTACGGCCTGACCGAGCGCCTTGGTGCCCTCGGCGTCGAGATTCGAGTCCGGCTCGTCCATCACCACAACCGCCGGAGACCCGTAGAATGCCCGGGCCAGGGCGATGCGCTGCCGCTGGCCGCCGGAAAGCGCCGCGCCCCCGGCCGATACCTGAAAATCATAGCCGCCGGGCAGGCCCAGGATCATTTCGTGAGCGCTGGTTTCCTTCGCCGCCGCTATGATGTCCTCATCGCTGGCGTCTTCGGAAAGGCGGGCGATGTTTTCCGCCACGGTGCCTTCGAACAGGACGACTTCCTGCGGCAGATAGCCGATGTGCCTGCCGATGGACGAACCGTATTGTTCGAGTTCCGCTCCATCGAGCCGCACACTGCCGCCGGCGGGTTTCCAGACCCCTGCCAGCGCCCGGGCCATGGTCGATTTGCCCGATGCGGAAGGGCCGGCGATTCCCGCCGCCTGACCGGGTTCGAGCCGAAACGAAGCGCCGCGAACCGCTGCCACCCTCGCCCCGGGCGGCGCCACCACCAGATTCCGGGCTTCAAGGATGGCGCGGGGTTTCGGCAGTTCGGTGCGGGCCGCCTCCGGCGGCGTTTCTCCGAGCAGCGTTTCCAGCGACCGGAGCGCGGCCAGCACGCGTTGAAACATGGGCCATTGGCCTATGGCCTGATCGATGGGGGCAAGCGCCCGGCCTAGCAGGATCGAGGCCATGATCATGACCCCTGGAGTGGACTCGCCCCGCAACACGAGCCACGCGCCCAGACCGAGCATCATCGACTGCAGGAACAGCCGCAAGGTCTTGGTCGTCACGCTGAAAACGCCGCCCCGGTCGGATGCCGCCAATACGTTCTGCAGCATTCGTTCACGATATTCGCCGGATCGTTTGACCACGGCCTCCTGCATGCCCAGCCCCTGCACGGTTTCGCCGCCCACCCGCATCTGTTCGACAAAATAGTTCGAAATCACCTGGGCCTCCCGGACTTCTTTCTGCAAACGGGCGGTGCCGGCCTGGTTCGCCAGGGCTATGCCGATCAGCAGTACCCCGGAAACCGCCGCGAGCGCACCCAGCATCCAGTGGAAACTGAACAGCAGCAGCAGGAACAATGGCGTCCAGGGCGTGTCTAGCAGCGCGAATGGGCCCGAGCCCGCGGTGAAGCGCTGGATGGCCTCAAGATCCCGCAGGCCCGTGGCGGGACGCGCCCGGCCAGCCGGCGAAGTGGCCTGGGTCAGCATGGCGCGCAGCACCCGCGAGTCGAGCCGGGCCTGCAATCTGGCGCCCGCCCGGGCGACTACCCGCTGCCGGGCGTGGTCGAGCACCCCCATCATCAGGAACAGGAAGGCGACGATGGCGATGAGTGTGACCAGGGTCGCTTCGGAATGGGAGGAAAGCACCCGATCGTAGACTTGCAGCATGAATATCGGGCCGGTCAGCATGAGCAGATTGACCGCGACGCTGAACAGCGCCGCAGCCAGGAAAAGCTGCTTGCTTTGCGATAGCGCCGCACGGATTTCGCGCTTGCCGCGCTGCGCGTCAATCACGAAAGTCCTGCGCCGTAAACTGGAACATTCGGGAAAAAGACCCCATGTTTTCCGCTGGTTGCCGTTTGCCCGCCGACGGGGAATGCTAACACAACACGCAACGTCCATTCGCGGTTTTCAGCCCATAAGTTGGCCGGTTCGAGCTAGCTTCCGCCCGGACCATCGAACAGGACGCGCAACGGCGCCGCGAACATCCCGTCTCCGAATCCGGCGGTTATCTCGCCGTCGTAGAGCACGACTCCGGCCGCGAACCGGTTGCCGGCCGTCCTCTTCAACTTGCGCAGACCCTTGAAGTCCTGTGGGTTTACCGTGGCCGAGGTCTTTACTTCGATTCCCGCGACCGTCAGTCCTCCGCGTTCGATGACGACATCGATTTCCACCTTGTCCTTGTCGCGATAGTGGTAGAAGGACAGAGGTTGTTCGTAGAGGACGGATTGGCGTTTCAGTTCCTGAAATACGAAAGTTTCGAGAAACTGGCCGAAAAGCCTGGGGTCTTGCGCCAGCGTATCGGGGTTGCATCCTGTCAAGGCGCAGGCGAGACCCGTGTCGCCGATGTGCAGCTTCGCGCTCTTGATTATCCGATTCAGCCGGTTGCTGTGCCACGGGGGAAGCCGGTCTATCAGAAAAAGGCGTTCGAGCAATTCGACATAGGCGCCTATCGTTGTGCGGCTGAGTTGGAAGGGAGACGCCAAATCCGAGAGATTGTACAGTCTGGCCGTTTGCGAAGCGGCCGCGCCAAGCAATCTCGGCAACGCGTCCGGGGCGCTGATCCTGGCCAAATCCCGCGCGTCGCGTTCGAGTTGCGTTTCCGCATAGTTTCGATACCAGTTGGAACGGCGGCGGGTGGTTGCGCGGGTCAGCGCTTCGGGATAGCCGCCCGCCGCGACTCGAAACGGCAAATCTTCGGCCAGACGGTTCGTCGTGGCGGTGGGGAACCTTCCGGCGAACAGGTTGTCGAGAAAGTCGGGCAAGACGCCGTGAATTTCGCCTTGGGAAAGCGGGTAAAGCCGAAGGATTTCCATCCTGCCGGCGAGCGAGTCCGATAGGGCCGGAATCAGCAGGACTTGCGAAGAGCCGGTGAGGAGGAACCGCCCGGGAATCCGGTTGATATCGATTTCCCGTTTCAGCGCCGAGAACAGGGCCGGAACGCGTTGTACTTCGTCGAGGATCACACGTTCGCCCAATCCGGCCACAAAACCTGCCGGGTCGGCTATGGCGGCGGTTCGGGCGACATCTTCATCGAAACTGATATAGGCGTATCCCCTTGAATCGCCGACCAGTTGCGCCAGGGTGGTCTTGCCGCATTGCCGAGGCCCATGGATGAGCACCGCGGGCGAGTCGGCCAGCGCTTCGACCAGCGGCGCTTCGGCGTAACGTCGATGGAGAGGGCCGGTTTCCATCGGCCAATTGTAAACTTGTTATGCGTCCAATTGAAAGATTTGGGTCCGTATGATTGCAAGGTTTGTATGCGTCCAGTTGAAAGTTCAGGGCTCGTCTAATTGCAAGGTTTGAGTTCGTGCGATTGAAAGCTTGAATTGCGCCCGCCTGATATTTTGGCTATTTGCATAGGTACAGCGTAGGCGCAACGAATGTCCGGCAACGAGTTGATGTTAGTATGCCCGGACGCGGACAGCGGTGATTGTCGAGATGGTTTTATTTCGTTTTCAAGCCGATGGCGTTCGTTTCCGCTCGTTCCGAATCGGATTGGCGCGGCGTTCGGCGGCGGCGGTTGCGCTGGCGCTGCTTGCCGCCTGCGGCGACTCGAACGTCCCGCCCGGCCGGACCGACCCCGAAACCGGGCGCTGGTACCCGGCGGAACTGGCCGCGGCCGGCTCGGCGGTATTCGCCGGGCATTGCGCGGAATGCCATGGCGACGCCGCGCAAGGCACAGTCCAAGACTGGCGCGCGCGGCTGCCGGACGGCTCGTTTCCGCCGCCGCCCCTGAACGGTTCGGCCCATACGTGGCATCATCCGATTTCGGTATTATTGCAAGTGATCGATATGGGCGGAGAATCGCTCGGCGGGCAGATGCCCGGATTCGGGCAAGTGCTTCGCGATAATGAGAAACTCGCGGCTATCGCCTGGTTCCAGGAGTTCTGGAGCGATGAAATCTACGAGCAATGGCTGATGATGGGAGGCACGAATTAGGACCCTGTTGCTGATCCTGGCTGCGTTGCTGCCATCTGCGTGCATGGCGCAGCCGCCTTCGAATCCCGATGCCTGGGTCTCGCCCCTGCATGGCGATCATGCGCTCGTGGGACGTATCTGGGACGGCCGCCTGCAAAAGTTCGTTACGCCCGAAGAACTGCTCGCCGACCTGCGCGAAGCGCGCTTTCTGCTGCTCGGCGAGAAGCACGACAATGCCGATCACCATCGTCTGCAATTGTCGGTGCTCGAATCGTTGATCGCGGTGAATGCGGTCTCGGGTGTGGCGTTCGAAATGATCGACGCTTCCCGGGCGCCGAAGCTTGAAGGCATCGCCGGCCGGGATTTTGCTTCCGAAGAAGATCTTCGGGCCTGGCTCGAATGGGACGAGGGCTGGGAATGGGAGTTCTATTCGCCGCTGTTGCGCTCAAGTCTCGACGCCGGACTGCCTCTGGCCGCAGCCAATATCGACGAAGACGCGGTGATGGACATCTACCAGGGAGACGGCCCGCAGTTGCCGGAAGACGTTTTCGACCAGGCGGCGATGGAAAAGCTATTTGCCGATATCGACGCGAGCCATTGCGGGTTGCTGCCCGAAAACCGGTTCCCGGCCATGGTGCGCGTGCAGCAGACGCGCGATCTGGTTATGGCCGAAGCCTTGCGTTCGCTGGCGGACGAAGACGGAGCGGCGCTGCTGTTCGCCGGCAATTATCACGCGCGCCAGGACCTGGGCGTGCCCAATTTCCTGCTCGCGCTCGATGCCGGCGCCAGCCGCGAGGAAATCGTCTCGCTCGCCTTCCTCGAAGTCGATCCCGACGAAATCGTCCCGGTAAGCTACCTCGAACGTTTCGGCGGCATCCCCGAACACGACTATCTCTGGTTCACCCCCGCGGTGGAAGAACAGGACTACTGCGCGCAATTGCGTTGATGGGGGGCGTGGCTTCGATCCGTCGCTGTCGGGTACTAGTGCGTCATGGAGTACATCAGGTAGTTGATGCCCAGCCGGTAGGCCGAATTTGCGTAGCGGGTCGGATAGGCCGGGTGGTAGGTATGCTCCCAGCCGTCGCCCATGTCGGAATTCCAGTTGATCAGCACCATGATGCGGCCGGCGTCGTCGAGAATCGCGTGATTGCTCGCGTGGTCGATGCCGCGTTCGCCGAATTCGTCGGTGCGATATAGCGCCGGAATCATCTGCGGCCCGTCGATGTCGTAGTAGACGTGGAAGATCTCGTGATCGGGCGGTAATTCAGTGATTTCGCGGTCGGGGAACATCTGGCCGAAAGCCGCCTGGAAATTGTCCCACTCGTTCTGGCCCCAGAAATCGTCTATCAGCAGAAAGCCCCCGCGCAGCAGGTATTCGCGCAGATTCTCGATCTCCGACGGGCTCAGGATAATGCCGCCGTTCTGTCCCACTTCAAGCATGTAGAGGAAAGGATAGTCAAAAATCCTCTCGTCATTGAGCCGCAGCACGATGGGATTGCTCATGACGCGGATATTGGTCAGTCGCGAGACGCCGCGCAGGAAATTCTCGTCCGAATCGGGAAAGTCGATCGCCCAGGTGCCATAGCCGAATCCGCGGCCATAGTAGGTGTCGAACTGTACGCGCACGAAATTGAATTCGCCGGCGTCGTCGTAGTCAATCTCAAGACCCTGGCCGGAGGCAGCGCCGCCCAAGACCATTAGAAGAGCAATAATCGATAGTTTCCGCATCACGCTATTCTGTTTACACACATTCATCAAACCCTGCAAGTACATTGCTGGGCCTGCACGGCGACGGATCGAAGCCACCAACCCCCAACAACAAACCCAACGAAATTCTGCATTAGCGCTCGGCGGCGTCCATCTTGTCGGGGTCGATGTCGAGTTCCGCGGTTTTTGCCGCCAATTCCGTCGCATCGATCTTCCCTGCCCGGAACAGGCCGACGAGGGCGGCGTGGCAGATGTAATCGGCGCTGATCTCGAACCAGTTGCGCAGGTCCGCCCGGGTTTCGCACAGTCCGTAGCCGTCGGTGCCGAGCACGAGGTAGTTTTCCGGCATCCAGCGGGCGACGGAATTCGGCAGCGCCTTCATGTAGTCCGTGGCGGCGACGACAATTGCGCCGGCGTCGGGGAAAAGCCGCCGAATGTGCGGCGTGCGCTGGTCCGTCGTCGGACGCAGGCGGTTGTGACGTTCGCAGGATTCGGCCTCGCGATACAACTCGTTGTAGCTCGTCACGCTCCAGACCGTGCAATCGCAGCCCCGTTCCCGCAGCCACTCCCGCGCTTGCAGCACCTGCTGCATGATCGAGCCCGAGCCGAGTAGATGGACGGCGCAGTCCCTGGCGGGCGCATCGCTTTCGAACAGGTACGCGCCTGCCAGGATTCCCTCCTGCACGGATTCGTCTTCCGGCAGCGCGGGCATCGGGTAGGCCTCGTTATAGGCAGTGATGTAATAAAAGACGTTTTCCTGTCGCTCGTACATGCGGCGAATGCCTTCCCGCACGATTACCGCCATTTCATAGGCGAAGGCCGGGTCGTAGCTTTTCAGGTTCGGGAAGGTGTTCGCCAGCACCTGGGAGTGGCCGTCCTGGTGTTGCAGGCCTTCGCCGTTGAGCGTCGTGCGGCCGGCGGTGCCGCCGATCAGGAAGCCGCGGCAAAACATGTCGCCGCAGGCCCAGATCATGTCGCCGACGCGTTGAAAGCCGAAGATCGAATAGAAGAAATAGAACGGCGCCATCGGCAGGCCGTGAATCGACCAGGCCGTTCCCGCCGCGAGAAAGGACGCCATGGCGCCGGTTTCGCAGATGCCTTCCTGCAATATCTGCCCGTCTTCGGCCTCGCGATAGGCGATCGCGGTATCGGCGTCGACCGGAGTGTAGTGCTGGCCTTGCAGGGAAAAAATGCCGGCGATGCGGAACAGGCCTTCGAGTCCGAAAGTGCGCGCTTCGTCGGGAACGATTGGCACGATGTACCGTTTCAGGGATTTGTCGCGCATCAGAATCGACAGGATCCGGACCAGGCACAAGGTGGTCGAATGGGGCTTGTCGATCTTTTTGAGCAGGCTTTTGAAAATCTCCAGCGGAGGAGCCTCCAGTGACGCGCAATCGCTGTTGCGGGCGGGCAGCACGCCGCCGAGCGCCCGCCGGCGTTCTTTCAGGTAGCGCACTTCAGGACTCGAATCCGGCGGCCGGTAATAAGCCGCGCGGCGCGCATCCTCATCGCTGAGCGGGATACCGAGGGAGCGGGCGATCTCGACCCGCTGCTCCGGGCTGATGTTCTTTTTCTGGTGCGCGGCGTTACTGCCCGCGGCCCCGGCCACACCGTCGCCCTTTACCGTCTTGACCAGGATCACCACCGGCTTGTCGGACCGAATCGCGCGGTCATAGGCGGCGTAGAGTTTGACCGCGTCCTGGCCGCCGCGCTTTATCTCGCGCACCTGCTCGTCGGTAAGCGCGTCCATCATCGCTTCGAGTTCGGGATTGCCCGCGACCCACAGTTCCCGCTGCCGGTCGCCCGGAAGTACCGAATAGCGCTGGTAGTCGCCGTCGAGGCATTCTTCCATGCGTCGGCGCAGGGCGCCGTTCACGTCACAGGCGAGCAGCCGGTCCCAGCCGCCGCCCCAGATGACCTTGATGACTTCCCAGCCTGAACCGAGGAACGACGCTTCCAGTTCCTGAATGATCTTGCCGTTGCCCCGCACCGGTCCGTCGAGCCGTTGCAGATTGCAGTTCACCACCAGGATCAGGTTGTCGAGACCTTCACGGGCGGCGATGTTGATCGTGCCGAGCACTTCCGGCTCGTCGGTTTCGCCATCGCCGATGAAGCACCAGACCTTGCCGCCGAGCTTCGGCTTCAGGCCGCGATTTTCCAGGTACCTGGCGAAGCGTGCCTGGTAGATGGCCATCGGCGTGGAAAGTCCCATCGACGCGTTCGCAACTTGCCAGTAGTCCGGCATCGAGCGGGGATGGGGATAGGCGGCGAGGCCGCCGCCGGGATTGAGTTCGCGGCGGTAGCTGCGCATATGTTCGTCGTCGAGCACACCTTCGAGCCAGGAACGAACGTAGACGCCGGTCGCCGCATGCGGTTGCGGAATCACCAGGTCGCCGCCGTAATCTTCGGTCTGCTGGCGGAAGAAATGGTTGAAACCGACTTCCATCTGCGTCGCGGCCGAGGCATAGGTGGCGATATGGCCGCCAAGTCCGAGTCCGGCGTCGCTACCTTGCACCACCATGGCCATGGCGTTCCAGCGCAGGATGTTCTCCAGCCGCTGCTCGATTTCCCGGTTGCCGGGATAATCCGGCTGCTGTTCTACCGGAATGGTGTTCAGATAAGGCGTATTGAATGCCGGCGGCGGCCCGCCGGAGCAATGGCGCTCGCTCCATTCGCGCAAGCTGGCCAGAATGCTGCTAACGCCGTCTGGGCCGTATTGTTCGCGAACGTTCTCGATCGCCTCCAGCCATTCCTTGCGGTCCTGTTCGATGGCGGGGTCGGCGGGGGGCTTTGCGTTCATGCTGCACGCGGCGCGCGCCAGGCGTCAGCGCAGTCCGAACATCGGCCGCATCCGGGTGCCGAGTATGCTGCCGGCGAATGCCGCTGCGAACCAGAGCCAGCCATGCATGCTGGTCGAGGAGATGCCGCTGAAATAGGCGCCGATGTTGCAGCCGAAAGCGATGCGGGCGCCATAGCCGAGCATCAGCCCGCCGATTACCGCAGCCAGCACCGAACGCGTGGGAATCCTGAACGAAGGCGCGAACTTGTGCGCCAGGGAGGCGGCGATCAGCGCGCCGAGCATGATGCCGAAATTCATTACCGAGGTGACGTCGTTGAAGACATTGGCCTCCAGCGCGGCCTGCAGATTGGGTCTTTGCCAATAAGCCCACTGGGTGACGTCGATACCCAGGGGCGTAGCCAGTTTCGCGCCCCACAGGGCGAAGGCCGAAGTCACGCCCCAGGGCCTTCCCGCCAGCAGCAAGGTGGCGATATTGACCAGCGCCAGGGCCAGCGCTCCCGCCAGCAGCGGCCAGGGGCCGGTGAGCCAGGCGCGGGAGGATGTCGGCCGCCATTCGCGTTCGATGGCGCCATGCCGGGATTTCTCGTAACGCGCAGCGATCAGCCAAACAGCGCCGAACAGCAACATGCTGAACAGGATGCCGCCGCCGACGCCGAAACTGCCGGACAGCGAGACCGGCTCGAAACCGGGCGCGTCCTGCCACAACGACCAATGCCAGGTGCCGATCACCGAACCGACGATGAAGGCCGCCAGCGTGATGAGCATGCGCGCATTGCCGCCGCCGGCGGTGAACAAGGTGCCCGAGGCGCAGCCGCCGCCGAGCTGCATGCCGAGACCGAACATGAAAGCGCCGCAGATCACTGCGAGGTTCAGCGGCGAGACATTGCCGCGCAATGCCATGCCGCCGATTTCGCCCTGGGCGATCAGGGGCGTGAACACGAGCACCGTCGCCGCCATCATGATCATCTGCGCGCGCAGTCCCGCGCTGCGTCCGCTGCTGGCGACTTCGCGCCAGGCCGCGGTAAAACCGAAGGCGGCGTGATACAGGGCTATACCCGCGCCGAAGCCCACGGCGAACAGGGCGGCCTGCCGCCAGCCGTGAAAAGCGGCCAGGTAGATGCAGATGCCGGCCGCGCCCGCGGCGGCGAGCAGCATGGCGGGCCGGTTGAAGTCGCCGGTCCGGCCGTTGATGGCTTCGGTTGCGGTGCTCATGGTTTCAGTTCCGTCTTTGCGCCTGGTCTTATTGCAGGATTTCGCGCACGGCTTCTTCCATGCGCGTCATGCCCCAGCGCCGGCCCTCGGCGAGGGCGTCATCGAGACTCGCCCCGCCGTCTCGGGCGGTCATGGCGCGCAAGGCGCCGACCCGGTTGCTGCTGCCGCAATGCAGGAGCACGGGCTGGCCGTCGAGTTGCGCGAGCAACTGGTCCAGCGTCTGGGCGTTTTCACTCGTCACGCCGGCGGCTCCGGCCACAGGAATGGAATGAAACTCCATGCCGGCGGTGCTTACCAGGCTCGATTCATCCCAATCGATCTCGCCATCGGTGCGCAAGCTGATGACATGGCGGATGCCGGCGTCGGCCAGGGTCTGAATCTGTTCCTGCGTGGGCTGGCCGGCGGCGAAAACCATTTCCTCCGGGGAGCTGAAATTGACGATCTCCGCGGCTTCGAGCGCTTCCCTGTCGACCTGGTATTGGGGCCCGCAAGCGGCCAGAACCAGCGCGAAAACCGAAAACAGCAATGCAGTGACAGGCGTGCGAACGTACATGATGGAATCCTCCGGATCACAACTCGCGTTTCTGAAAGGGACAGTCATTGTGCGGCAAACGGACTGCCAACTCAATGCGGGGTGCGGGCTATTCCGCGAGGAAGCGTTTGATGAGGCGGGCGTCGTGGTCCACGCAGCCGGTGCTGTTGTCGTAGATGTATTCGGCGCTGGCCGCGGCGATGGCGTCGCCTTTGCGTACGGTCTGCCGGAAAGTCTCGATTTCCATCGGTGGCACGCCGCGGTTCTGATAGATGCCGATCAGCAGGCGCAACTCCTTTTCGCTGAGATGGTCGGCCAGGATGCGGGCGATACCCTCGGCGAAATTTTCCCAGGCGTAGGTCTGGCTGTAGCATTCGGCGATGGCGTCGCGAACGTGCCGGGGCAGGGAACGGTCGGCCGAACTGGCGACGATGAGAGAGTAGGTGCGGATGATTTCCCTGGTCTGTTCCCGGGTAGTCGAATCGAACAACTCGCCGGTTCCCGTCACGCGCAACAGCCGATTGGCTTCCTCGATCGATTCTTCCTCGCCTGCGGCGGAAAGACCGGCGAGACTGAAGACGCAGATCAGGGCTGCCCTGGCCGGGAGCAATCTCGGCATGATCGGTTTCCAGGACATCGGCAAGGCAGTCGGTCCTCTCTGACGGCAATTCGGAAAGTGGTCGGAATGGCAGGATTTGAACCTGCGACCCCTGCCTCCCGAAGGCAGTGCTCTACCAGGCTGAGCTACACTCCGATATCCGCATTCCCGGCGGGAAAATCGCAAAAATGAATTATAGGCATATTTATCCGGGTCATTCGAATTGATGACTTTTGAAAATATTTTCCATTAAATTGCCACCTATTGAATTTCTCGCCAATATGAGGGGTTGCCGATGTCGGCGAATCCGTTGGATGCCGGGAATCAGATTGTCGGCAATGCGGTAAAATCAATCCGTCAAAGATTCAGACGCGTATCGTTCGAGTCGGAATCCGGAACATCAGGTGCCCAATTGAGCAAAAATCTGCCGCGAGCCCTTTATCGGGCGGAGCAGGTTCGCGAACTGGACCGGCTTGCCCTGGAAGCGCTCGGCATCGACGAATTCGAACTCATGCGGCGAGCCGGCGCCGCGGCCTTTTCCCGATTGCAGGAACGCTGGCCGCAAGCCGGAAGCCTCCTCGTTCTGGCGGGCGCAGGCAACAACGGCGGCGATGGCTACGTCATCGCGGCGCTGGCGGCCAGACTCGGGCTGCGAGTCCAGATAGTGTACCTGTCGAATCCCGAAAGGCTCGACGGCGCCGCCGCCCGGGCCTGGCGCATGGCGGTCGAGAACGACGCTCCCATATGCTCGTTCCAGGAGTTTAAGTCCCGGCAATGGCAGGACTTCGACCTGGTGGCCGACGCCCTGTTCGGCACGGGTCTGAACCGCGCGGCCGAAGGCGAATGGCTCGAAGCGATCGAATGGATCAACGCCAGCGGTCTGCCGGTGCTGGCCGTAGACATTCCGAGCGGACTGCATGCCGATACCGGGACGCCGATGGGCGCCGCGGTGCGCGCCCGATTGACGGTGACTTTCATCGGCATGAAGCGGGGACTGCTCACCCATCGCGGCCCGGATTGCACGGGCGAACTGATTTTCGAGGATCTCGACGCGCCGCCGAAGATCCATGGCGCCGGCGCTTCCACCACGGCTGAAGTCAAACGCATCGACATACATTCCAGCACCGGATTTCTTCCGCCGCGCGAGCCCTCTTCTCACAAGGGCAGCAACGGCCATGTCCTGCTGCTCGGCGGCGACCATGGCATGGGAGGGGCCATTATCATGGCGGCCGAGGCGGCGCTGCGCAGCGGTGCGGGACTTGTCAGCGTAGTGACCCGGTCCGGACATCGCCCTGCCTTGCTTGCCAGGCGGCCGGAGATCATGGTCACCGGCACCGAAGACGGACGGGTGGATTTGCCGGCACTGTTCGACCGGGCAAGCAATATCGTCATCGGGCCGGGTCTCGGACTTGGCGAGTGGTCGCAGAATCTGCTGCAGGCCGCGCTCGCCGGCCATTCGACCCGCGGCCTGCCGCTGGTGGCGGACGCGGACGCCTTGCGGTTGCTGGCGCAAAAAGACGTGCCGGAAACCGATTTCCCGCAGGAAGACTGGATTCTTACTCCGCATCCGGGGGAAGCCGCGGCATTGCTTGGCATCGACGTAGCGGAAGTGCAGCGGGACCGTTTCGCGGCGGCCGACGAATTGCAGCGCCGCTATGGCGGGCATTGCCTGCTCAAGGGAGCGGGCAGTCTCATCTGCGTCCCCGACCGTCCACCGCGCCTCAGACTTTGTTCCGAGGGCAATCCGGGCATGGCGAGCGCGGGCATGGGGGATGTGCTCAGCGGTATCATCGCGGGTTTGCACGCCCAGGGCCTGTCCCTCGAAGACAGCCTTTGCTGCGCCGCCTGCATTCATGGCGAGGCGGCGGACCTGGCGGCGCGGGAAGCCGGCCAGCGCGGTCTGATCGCTACCGATCTCATGCCTTTCATCAGACGGCTGGTCAATCCCTGCTGAGGCAGTGATGCAGGAATTCAACGGACAACTGGAAAACGAAGCGGCGACCTTGCACATCGGAAGGCTGCTTGCGGCCGCTACCCTGGAAGACCTGCAAGTCCGGGACGGAAGCGCGACCGTGATTCACCTGCATGGCGAACTCGGCGCGGGCAAGACCACTCTGGCGCGCGGAATCCTGCGCGGCTATGGCTATGAAGGTCCGGTAAAGAGCCCTACCTATACCCTGGTCGAGCCGTATGAACTCGATCGCCGGCGCATCTATCATTTCGATCTGTATCGCCTTTCCGACCCGGGTGAAGTGGAATTTCTCGGCACGGAAGACTATTTCGCAGGCGGAAACCTGTGCATCGTAGAATGGGCGCGGCGCGGCGGCGAGCGGATTCCTTCGGCCGATCTCGAAATAGAATTGCAGGGAGAAGGTGCGGGCCGCTCCATCGCCTGCACCGCCCACACCGGCAAGGGAGCTGAAATGGTCAAGAAATTGCGGGCAGGGGTCGATGTTTAATGAAGCCCTGATGCTCAGAATGCCGCCATGAAACTGTACGGCCACCGGCTGAATGCATGGTTCGCGGCCGCGGGTTGCGCGCTCGGACTCTGCCTCGCGCCCACCGGCCCGGTGGCAGGCGCCGAAGTCGAAGGAGTCAGAATCTGGCGCGCACCGGAGCGGACCCGCCTGGTGTTCGATCTCGACGGCGAAGTCAGCTACCAGTTGATCCGGCTCGACGGGGCCGGACAACTGCTCATCGATTTTGAAAATTCCACTGTCGCCCCGGCCTTCGACGATCTCGGCAATCTCGCCGCCGCGGACGGACCGGTAACCGGACTGCGTCTGGAAGATGCGCCCGACGGTATATTGCGTTTCGTCGTCGAACTTGCCGCGCCGGTCGAACCCCGCGGATTCACCTTGCCGCCCGTCCAGCAATACGGCGACCGCTTCGTACTTGATCTGTACGACATCGTGCGGGAGGCAACGCCACCGGTTTCCATTCCCGTGCCGGCGCCGGACGAGTCCGAGACTCCGGTCGCCGGGGAATCCGATCCTCCGCCCTTGCGAGACATCGTCGTGGCGATCTCGGCCGGACATGGCGGCGAAGACCCCGGCGCCGTGGTCGGTTCCAACTTCGAGAAGAACATCACGCTCGCGATTTCCCGATATCTGGACGAAATCCTGCGGCGGGAACCCGGCTATCGGACGGTCATGATTCGCGACGGCGATTACTACGTCCCCTTGCGGCGCAGAACCGAGTTTGCCCGGGAGTATCGGGCCGACTTGCTCGTGGCCATCCACGCCGACGCCTACCGTTCGAGCAGCGCCAGCGGAATGACGATCTACGCGCTGTCCGGCGAGCGCGCCGACCGGGAAAACGCCGCCAGGGTGGCGCGCAAGGAAAATTCGTCCGACCTGATCGCCGGCGTGCATAGCGACCTGCGGCTCGGGGACTTCGACGACGACGTGGCGTTGACGCTGGTCTCGGTCCACATGGGCTGGAGCCTCGAACAAAGCCAGTTGGCCGGGTCGCATATTCTCGCGGCGTCGGACGAGGTCACGCGGCTGCGCCGGGACAAGGTGCAACAGGCCTCGCTGCAAGTGCTGAATTCGCCGGATATCCCCTCGATCCTCGTGGAGACCGGCTACATGACCAATCCGGCAGAGCTGGAACGCCTGAATTCACCCGCATTCCAGCGGCGACTCGCCGGCGCCCTGGCCTTCGGCATCATGAGCTATTTCGACGAGCGCGCTCCGGACGGAACGCTTGTCGCCTGGCGAAAGTCGAGCGACGCTCAATCATCCGCGGCGCCACCGGCCGCGGGGACTCCGGCCGACGAAGTCGATGACATGGCGAGCGCGCTGGTCAACGCGCTGATCGGCGCCGACCCCGCGGATGGCGCCGAGCAGGCCGAGTCCGCCGTTACCCACGTCGTTCGGCGCGGTGATACACTGTCCGAAATCGCGAACCGCTACTCGGTAAGCCTGTCGCGCCTGCGCGAACTGAACGGTCTGACGAACGACCGGATCACCGTGGGCAGTGAGTTGAAAATTCCCCGCTGAGGAAATGAACCGCATCAATCGATTGAGTCCGCGCCTGGCCAACCAGATCGCAGCAGGTGAAGTGGTCGAGCGCCCGGCTTCGGTGCTCAAGGAATTGCTCGAAAACAGCCTCGACGCCGGTGCGCGGCGCGTGGACATCAAAGTGGAGCAGGGCGGCAAGAAACTGTTGCGGGTTCGCGACGACGGCGGCGGCATTCACAAGGACGATCTCGCGCTTGCCCTGAGTCGCCACGCCACAAGCAAGATTTCCCGGCCGGAGGACCTGGCGGCCATCGGCAGCCTTGGATTCCGCGGCGAGGCGCTGGCCAGCATCGGTTCGGTCTCACGGCTGGAGTTGTCCTCCCGGGCCGCGGAGGCGGACAGCGAAACCGGCTGGACGGTAAGGGCCGAAGGCCGGCAGATGGAGACCTCGCTGGAGCCTTGCCAGCATGGCGTCGGCGCCACTGTCGAAGTGCGCGACCTGTTTTTCAACACGCCGGCGCGCAAGAAATTCCTCAAGACCGAAAGAACCGAATTCGGCCGCATCGACGAGGTACTCAAACGTCTCGCATTGAGCCGGTTCGATGTGCAATTCAATCTGCGCCACAACCAGCGCACGGTCCACGAGTTGCGGCCGGCGCTGAGCGAGTTGGAGCAGCGCCGCCGGATCGGCCTCGTCTGCGGCCCCGCCTTTCTGGAAAACTCGGTCGAGGTGGACCAGCGCGCGGCCGGACTGCGCCTGTGGGGCTGGATCAGCCTGCCCGCCTTCTCGCGGAGCCAGGCGGACCTGCAATATTTTTATGTAAACGGGCGCATCGTGCGCGACAAGATCGTCAGCCACGCGATCAGGCAGGCCTACCAGGACGTGCTTTATCACGGTCGCCATCCCGCTTACGTGCTTTTTCTCGAACTCGATCCGGCCGCGGTGGACGTCAATGTGCACCCGACCAAGCACGAAGTGCGTTTCCGCGACAGCCGCCTGGTGCACGATTTCCTGTTTCGCTCGCTGCACCGGGAACTGGCGGACATCAAGCCGGAAGCCCCGGGTTCAAGAGAGCTTTCTGATCGGCTTCCGGATCAGGTTCTGCCGGAGACGTCCCGGGAAACGTCCGAACGCGGCCATTCTGGAATCCGGGCTCAAACCGCGGCGCATTCCACAGCTCAGGCCGCGCTGCCATTGCGCGATATCGCTCCGGTTCGCGAAGCGGGTGGCGAGTACCGCTTCCCCACGCAGGCGCCGCCGGCAAGTCCTGCCGGCACGCCGGAGCAATACGCGAAGCTGTTCGGCGGCGGCGAAGAGGCTCCGCCCCTGGGCTACGCCCTGGCGCAATTGCATGGCGTCTACATCCTCGCCCAGAACAGGGACGGGCTGATCATCGTGGACATGCACGCGGCCCATGAACGCATTACCTACGAGCGGATGAAGCAGGCGCTGGACGGGGAAAGCCTCAGGCGGCAGAACCTGCTCGTTCCCCTGTCGCTGGCGGTAAGCGAAGCCGAAGCGGATTGCGCGGAAGCACATCGCGAAAGCCTGCTCGCCCTGGGACTGGAACTCGAGCGCGTCGCCGCGGAATCCGTGGTCGTACGCCAGGTTCCGGCCTTGCTGAAAGACGGCGACATCGAGCAACTCGCGCGCGATGTGTTGTCGGACCTGCTCGAATTCGGCAGCAGCGACAGGCTGGAAAATCGCCGCAACGAGTTGCTGTCGACCATGGCCTGCCATGGCTCGGTGCGCGCCAACCGCCGACTCGGCATCGACGAAATGAACGCCCTGTTGCGGGACATGGAAGCGACCGAACGCAGCGGCCAATGCAACCATGGCCGACCCACCTGGGTGTGGCAATCCATGGACGAACTCGACAAGCTGTTCCTGCGCGGCCGCTAGGAGCCTCCTGACTTGACTTCATCCCGGCGCCAGTTCGAGGAAACCGGGGCGGACGTGATCTGCCTGACCGGTCCTACGGCGGCAGGCAAGACCGCGCTTGCGGTGAAACTGGTCCAGCGTCGCCCGCTGGAGATCGTCAGCGTGGATTCAGCCCAGATTTACCGGGACATGGATATCGGCACCGGCAAACCGGATGCGCGCATGCGTTCGCTGGCGCCCCATCGGCTGATCGACATTCGCGATCCCTCCGAGCCCTATTCTGCGGCGAATTTTCGCGACGACGCACTCGTCGAGATGCGCGACATTCTCGCCCGGGGCAAGACGCCCCTGCTGGTCGGCGGAACCATGCTGTATTTCCAGGTATTGCGAAGAGGGCTCGCGGCGATGCCTGCGGCAAATCCCGAAGTGCGGCGGGAAATCGAGGCGCAGGCGGCGCGGGAAGGCTGGGAAGCGATCCATCGCCGGCTCGCCGAAGTCGATCCGGAAGCGGCGGCGCGGATTCATCCCAATGATCCGCAGCGTCTGCAAAGAGCCCTGGAGATTTACCTGGTCACCGGCAAAAAAATCAGCAGTTTTCATGGGGAAAGAAAAAACCGGCCGAACCGGTCTACATCTTTCAAGCTGCATTTTCTGACAATCCACCCAACCGAACGAAGCGTAATACACAAGCGTATAGACGCTCGATTCAAACGAATGCTGGCTGACGGACTGGTTGCGGAAGTGGAGCGGCTGTATCGGCGGGAAGACCTCCATCAGGGTCTGCCTTCAATGAAATCGGTGGGATACCGCCAGATATGGCAATATCTCGATGGACGGATGGCTTATCCGGAAATGGTGGAAAAAAGCGTTGCGGCCACCAGGCAGCTCGCGAAAAGGCAATTGACCTGGCTGCGGGGCTGGCCCGAGGTGCGCAACTTTAACGAGGATTCGGAACGGAATCCGGATGATGTATTGAAATTTGTAGATTCGCTCGCAATCTGGTAATCAGGAAGAAGGAAATTCCCTGAGAGTAGACGTACTGCGAGGAACGCAGAGAGCATGGGAGAACAAGAATGTCCAAGGGACATAGCTTACAGGATCCGTTCCTGAACGCATTGCGCAAGAATCGCGTACCGGTTTCGATTTATCTGGTAAGCGGCATCAAGTTACAGGGACAGATCGAATCATTCGATCAGTTCGTGATTTTGCTCAAGAATGCCGTCAGCCAAATGGTCTACAAGCACGCAATATCTACCGTGGTGCCGGGTCGGATGGTAAAGATTCAGGTAAATCACCCTGTCGAAGATCAGGATGACGAAGCTGATTATCAGGTCTAGGTTGAACAGTACCGGATCGCTCTTCGACGACGCGTTTTTACGCCCCGTTGTTTGGGGTGTGAGGCATTTCCTTGTTTTTTGAACGGCCCGACGCCGGCGAAACCTGTGTGCTGGTGCACATCGACTTTGCCACAGGGCTCAATCAGGAAAACTTGACCGAATTCGGGGAACTGGCGATTTCCGCTGGAGCCGATCCCGTGGCGATCGTCACGGGATCCCGCGACAGGCCGGAGTCCGCGACGTTTCTGGGCGCCGGCAAGCTGGGGGAACTGGCGGAAATCCAACAGTCCCACGATGCCGGACTGGTACTGTTCAATCATTCGCTGACGCCGAGCCAGGAGCGCAATCTCGAACGGCGGCTGGGTTGCAGGGTGCTTGACCGGACCGGGCTGATCCTGGACATATTCGCCCAGCGAGCCCGATCGCACGAAGGCAAGTTGCAGGTCGAACTCGCCCAGTTGCGGCATTTGAGCACGCGCCTGAAACGCGGCTGGTCTCATCTGGACCGGCAGAAAGGCGGTATCGGCCTGCGCGGCGCCGGCGAAAAGCAACTCGAACTCGACCAGCGCATGATCGGGCAGCGCATCAAGTCCATTCGCAAGAGCCTCGCGCGGGTCCACGGCCGGCGCGAACTCGGCCGCGGCGCTCGGCGGCGGGCAAACCTGGCGACGATTTCGCTCGTCGGATACACCAATGCCGGCAAGACTTCGTTGTTCAACCTGCTGACGGGCGCGGAGGATTACGCCGCGGATCAGTTGTTCGCGACACTGGACCCGCGCCTGCGGCGCGTCAAACTGCCGGCCTACGGCGCCGCGATCCTGGCGGACACCGTGGGTTTCATCAGCCATTTGCCCCACCATCTGGTGGAAGCCTTCAAGGCGACCCTGGAAGAAACCGTGGCGGCGCAACTGCTGGTGCATGTCGTCGATGCGGCCGGGGCCAGAGTCGAGGAACATGTCGAGCAGGTGCATGCCGTACTTGCGGAAATCGGGGCGGCGGACATTCCGCGCCTGCAGGTTCGCAACAAGATCGATCTTCGCGCCGGGTTCAGGCCACGTATCGACCGGGATCACGAGGGCCGGCCGACCCGGGTATGGATGTCCGCGCGCACCGGCGCCGGCGAAGAGGAATTGCGGCTTGCGCTGAGCGAATTGCTCGGCGAGGACATGCGGCAACAGGCGCTGGTGCTGCCGCCGTCCCAGGCCGGACTGCGCTCGCGCTTGCTGGCGCGCGGCTGTATCGACTCGGAACGTGTGGACGAGCAGGGAAACTTCCATTTGCTGGCGCGACTGGCTCCCGACGAGGCGCGGCGCATCGCCTCGCTCGAAGGCTGCCGCCTCACACAGTCCGAATATCAGTCTCCGGGCACTGTGTCTGGACGCCAAAATTCGGTAAAATTCCGCTTTTAAGCATTCGTGTAGACGAAAGTCTGACGACGGAGAACCCGATGGCCTGGAATGAACCCGGCAACAACGGCAACGATCCCGATCCCTGGGGCGGTGGCGGTCATCGCGGCGGCGGTAATCAGGGTCCGCCCGATATTGACGACGTGATCAGAAATCTGCTTGGCCGCTTCGGCATCCTCGGCGGCGGCGCGAAGGGCGGCTCCGGCGGCGGCAAGCAGGCGTCCGGCAAGGGCAGGTCCAGTGGCCTGCTTGCGGGTTTCGTCGTCGTCGCCCTCGTGGTCTGGGGATTCCTGGGCTTTTACATGGTCGACGAGGCCGAGCGCGCCGTGGTGCTGCGATTCGGCCGCGTGCTCGACAATACCGTGACCCCGGGGCTGCACTGGAACCCGCCGCTCATCGACGAGGTCAACAAGGTCAACGTCTCGGAACTAAACTCCAAGGAGTATCAGAACCGGGCGATGTTGACCACCGACGAGAACATCATCGACATCGTGGTGACCGTGCAATATCGCATCGACGATCCGGTCAAGTACGTCATTGCCGTGCAGGATCCCGAACGCAGCCTCGACAATGCTTCGGAATCCGCGATCCGGCATGTGGTCGGCGGCAATTTCATGGACCAGATCCTGACCGAGGGTCGTCCTATCGTGGCGGCCGACGTGCATGAACGTCTGCAGAATTACATGGATCTGTACAACACCGGCATTTTCATCAGTCAGGTCAACGTCGCCGCCGTCAATCCGCCGGAAGCCGTGCGCCCGGCCTTTGAGGACGTGATCGAGGCGCGAGAGGATGAGCAAAGAGCCCAGAATCAGGCGCAGCAATACGCCAACCGCGTCATTCCCGAGGCCCGCGGCGAAGCCCAGCGGCAGATCGAACAGGCCAACGCCTACAAGGAAGAAGTGATCGCCCGGGCGGAAGGCGACGCCTCGCGATTCGACCAGTTGCTGCTCGAGTATCAGAAGGCGCCCGAGGTCACGCGGCAACGCATGTATATCGATTCGATCCAGGACGTGATGACCGCGTCGAGCAAGATCATGATCGACGTCGAAGGCGGCAACAACATGCTCTACGTCCCGCTCGACAAGATTCTCGAACAGAACACGTCCGTAACGGGGGCGGCCAGGCCACGCTCGGCTGCCGAATGGCGCGACTTCGTCGACGAGTTGGCGCCGTATCTGCCCAATGTTTCCAGCGGCGCGGTCGACGCGTCGCGCCTGTCCGACGCCAGAAGCGGGGTATTGCGACCATGAAGAATTATTACGTTATAGGGCTGGCGGTACTGCTGCTGATTCTGACCGCCAACAGCCTGTTCGTGGTGCGCGAAACCGAGCGCGCCGTCATGTTGCGGTTCGGCGAACTCGTCAACGCCGATATTCCGCCCGGATTGCACGTGAAGATTCCCTGGGTAAATCAGGTGCGCAAGTTCGACGCCCGCATCCAGATTGAAGATTCGGTGCCCGCGGATTTTTTCACGCTGGAACAGAAAGCCCTGGTAGTCGATTCCTACGCCAAGTGGCGGATCGTCGACGTGGGTCAGTTTTACGTTTCCACCCAGGGCGAAGTGTCCAGGGCCGGTACGCTGCTCGCGCAACGCGTCAACGACGGCCTGCGCGACCAGATCGGCGAGCGCACTTTGCAGGAAGTCGTCGCCGGCGAACGCGACCAGCTCATGCTCGATCTGACCGCGAACCTCAACATGGATTCCGCGGTCGATATCGGTATCGAAGTCATCGATGTGCGCGTCAAACGCATCGACTTGCCTGAAGACGTGCGCGATTCCGTGTACGAACGCATGATTACCGAGCGGAACCGTGAAGCCCAGGAACTGCGTTCCCGCGGCGACGAACTCGCCATCGGCATCCGCGCCGACGCCGACCGGCAGGCGATCATCTTCGAAGCCGAGGCCTATCGCGACGCCGAGAACATTCGCGGCGAAGGCGATGCCGAGGCGACAGCGATATATGCCGAAGCCTACAACAAGGATCCGGAATTCTACGCCTTCACCCGCAGCCTGAACGCCTATCGGGAAACCTTCAAGAACAAGGGTGACGTGTTGCTGCTCGATCCGGACAGCGAATATTTCAGGTATCTCAAGGACCTCGACAACGGCGAGCCGGAACAGTAACAAGTACGCTTTCCGCCCGGTTGCAGACCGGATCCAGCCGTTTCCGGCCGCTGACCGAACCCTCACATGTGGCATGATCTCGCGGTGGCATTGTGTTTGCTGCTGGTCATTGAGGGCTTGATGCCCGCGATCAATCCGGGCTTGTGGAAACGGATGGTGTTGACCTTGAGCGAAGCGCCCGAACGCCACATACGGCTGGCCGGCCTGGGTTTCCTGGTCACCGGCGCTTTCGTCTTGTACCTGATCAACTGAAGAGAAAACGGCATGAGTTCCGCCAAAAGATGGCTGCTGCCCGACGGCGTCGAAGAGGTTCTGCCCGAAGAAGCCCGCAAGCTGGAAAGCCTGCGGCGCGAGATACTCGATCTGTATCGCGGCTGGGGGTATGAACTGGTCATCACGCCGCTGATCGAGTTTCTCGATTCGCTGCTGGTTGGTTCATCCCACGATCTCGATCTGCATACCTTCAAGCTCATCGACCAGTTGAGCGGGCAAACCATGGGGATTCGCGCGGATATCACGCCCCAGGCCGCCCGCATCGACGCCCACCGCCTCAATCGCGACGGCCCGGTGCGCCTGTGCTATGCGGACAACGTACTGCATACCTTGCCGCGCGGCATCCGGACTTCCCGTGCGCCGATCACGATAGGCGCCGAGTTTTACGGGTACGCGGGCGTCGAATGCGACATCGAAGTGATCTGCCTCATGTGCGCCATGTTGCAACAGGCTGGCGTGGAGAACGTCCACCTGGTACTCGGTCATGTCGGGATTTATCGTTCGCTGCTCGAAGAGGCGGGAATGGATCCCGAATCCGAGGAAACCCTGTTCGAAGCGGTGCAACGCAAGGCCTATGGCGAAGTCGACCGGTTGCTTGCCGCGGGCGTCGACGACGGCGCCTTGCGCGAGATGCTGGCCAGGCTTGTGCGGCTGAGCGGCGGCGGGGAAGCGCTCGAACAGGCGCAAGAGACTTTTGCCGGCGCGCCGGCCGCGGTAAAGGCCGAACTCGATGAACTGCTGGCGATCGACGAGGGAGTCCGCAAGCGCGTGCCCGACGTGCCCCTGAGCTACGATCTGTGCGAGTTGCGCGGCTACCAGTATCACACCGGAATCGTATTCGCCGCCTATACGCCGGGTTACGGCCGCGCAGTCGCCAAGGGCGGGCGTTACGACAACATCGGCGAGGTATTCGGCCGGGCGCGGCCGGCTACCGGTTTCGACAGCGATCTGAAGACCCTGGCGCGCTTGACCGGAAGAGAGTTTCACCGGCAGCCGGGCATTCTGGCGCCGGATAGCGATTGCGCCGAATTGCGGGCCAAGGTTGAACACTTGCGTGCGTCAGGTGAAATCGTGATCTGCGACGTCAATGGCGGCTGCGATGCCGCGGTGGCGCGAGAATTCGGTTGCGACCGCCTTCTGCAGCGCCGGGGCGACGAATGGCTTGTCGAGGAAATCTGAAGGACGGCAGTCAGGCAATGGTGCAATCGCTGGTAGTACTTGGCGCCCAATGGGGCGACGAAGGCAAGGGCAAGGTCGTCGACCTGCTGACGGACCGGGCGGATGTCGTCGCCCGTTTCCAGGGCGGCCACAACGCCGGCCACACACTGGTCATCGAAGGCGAGAAAACCATTCTGCATCTGCTGCCATCCGGCATTTTGCGCGCCGGCGTGCATTGCATCATCGGCAATGGCGTAGTGCTGAGCATGGCCGCGCTATTGCGCGAAATCCATGGCCTGGAAGCACGCGGCATCGAATTGCGCGACCGCCTCGGCATCAGCGGCGCCTGCCCGCTGATCCTGCCCTCGCACATCGCGCTAGATCAGGCGCGCGAGTCTACCCGGCGCGGCGGCGAGAAAATCGGCACTACCGGCCGCGGCATCGGTCCGGCTTACGAGGACAAGGTCGGCCGCCGCGCCATCCGTCTAGGCGACGGCCGCTTCGAGGCGCGATTCACCGCGCAACTCGAAGAACTGCTCGACTACCATAATTTTCTCCTGCGCGACTATTACCAGGTCGAAACCGTCGATTTCGCCAGGGCCCGGGACGAATTGCTCGAACAGGCGCGGGAATTGCGGCCCATGATTGCCGATACGGTCGAGGCATTGCACGGGCATCGCAAGGCCGGCCGCAGGATCCTCTTCGAAGGCGCCCAGGGCTCGCTGCTCGACATCGACCATGGCACTTTTCCCTTCGTCACCTCTTCGAACACCACGAGCGGTGGCGCGGCTACGGGCAGCGGTTTCGGACCGTTACATCTCGACCGTGTGCTGGGCGTGACCAAGGCCTATACCACCCGGGTCGGAGACGGTCCCTTTCCCACGGAATTGTTCGATGCGACCGGCGAGCATCTGGCAAAGGTGGGCAGGGAGTTCGGGTCGACTACGGGGCGCAGCCGACGCTGCGGCTGGTTCGACGCCGTCGCGGTAAAGCTGGCGACCCGGATCAACAGTATCGGCGGCCTCTGCCTGACCAAGCTCGACGTGCTCGACGGACTGGAAACACTGAAGGTCTGCGTCGGGTATCGCGGCGAAGACGGCAAGCCACTCGACAGTTCGGGCGCCGTCGAAAACTACGGCCGGCTGCAGCCGGTCTACGAGGAACTGCCGGGCTGGTCCGAATCGACCAGCGGCGCGCGCGCCCTCGAGGACCTGCCCGCGAACGCGCGCGCCTATATTCGATTTATCGAGGAAGCCGTCGAGGCGCCGGTGGACATCATTTCAACCGGCGCCGACCGTGACGAAACCATCGTCCTTCGGCACCCGTTTGATTGATTTCCGGGATTACTCCTCAAGGCTCCAAAGACAGGCCGCGCCCCGCGCGCCGCTGGCGTCGCCGAAACGCGGCGGGGAGATTTTCGTCAGCACATTGTCGGTGAAAACATACTCCGGCAACATTTTCGGGACCAGCTTGTAGATCTGCTGGATGTTCGACAGTCCTCCACCGAAAACGACCATTTCCGGGTCGATCACATTGATGACGGTGGCAACGCATTGCGCGAGTTGCCGGCAATACAATTCCAGGCAGGCCGCGGCCGGCTGATCTCCGTTCGCCGCCAGGCGCGCGATCTCGGCCGCGTCGATTTCCACGCCGCTGGTCTCGGCGAATGTGCGCTTGAGTCCGGCGCCGCAAAGCACGGTTTCGATGCAATTCAAGCGCCCGCAATAGCATTTTCGATCCGCCTTGATCGAATCGCGCACGCTGGCGGGAATGCAGTTATGGCCCCATTCCCCGGCGATGCGATTAGGGCCGGTGAGCAACTTTCCGTCCACGACGATCCCGCCGCCGGTTCCCGTGCCGACGATGACGCCGAATACCGAGCGGCAGCCGCGCCCCGCGCCATAATGCGCCTCCGACAAGGCAAAGCAGTTGGCGTCGTTCTCCATCCGCACCTCGTAGCCGAGCCGCTGCTCGATGTCGCGCTTCAGGGGCTTGCCGTTGAAGCAGGTCGAATTGGAGTTCTTGATCGTTTCCGACGGCGCGGCCAGGGCTCCCGGCGTGCCGATGCCGACTTTCATCCGCCGATCTTGCTGCAGGTTCGTGATGAGCCCGCAGATTTCGGCCAGCACTTCCTCATAGGAATCCGGCGGCGTGGGCCGCCGGATCAGGTCGATCGCCTCGCCGTCCGCGGTCAATACGATGCCTTCCATCTTGGTGCCGCCGATGTCGACGCCGATGCGCAATTGCCTTTCCTGTTCCATCTTCGATACTGCCATTTTTCTATATATATGGTTTGACTTTGCCGAAACAACACTATATGTTGGGCCAATCGAGCGGCGCCGGAGCGCACCAGGCCCGAATGGCCGATGAGGTTATCAGGAATGGCTCAATTAGCACAGGACACCGAAGCCGAATTGCAGGAATCCGTCAAGAAGACGAGAAGGAAAGCCAGCGACCAGCTTCAGTTGTTGCTTGAAAAGCGCAGGCGCGAAGACGAAATCCGCGAAAAGCTTGCGGCTTTCGCCGAAGAAATGGAGCGCGAGATTGCCCGCCGGCAATCAGACTGAACTATCCGGCAAGATCGAGTTCGAGGCATGTATCGAATCCTTCCGGCAGTGATATCCGTATTGCTCGCTACCTGTGCCAGTGGGCCCGAATACACGCCGATCATCAATTCCGAACCGGCCGCTGATTCCATCCAGACGCGCATGCCCCGCACCTTGCGCCTCTATTACAACGCTTTGCCCGACGTCGAACGCAGCAGCCTGAGCCTGATCGGTCCGGACGGCGAGGTCGAATTGCGCGGCCTGCACACCATGGCCGCCGACGATCTCATGATCGAGATCATGGAACCCCTCGCCAACGGCGACTACGCCGTCCATTGGACCACCATCGTAGGCGACGACCCCGCCGAATACTCCGGCGAAGTCCGATTCCAGGTCCAGGTCGAACAGGAGTAAGGGACTGGAAAAGGGACATGGCGCCCTGGAACACTCTAGAACCTCATCTGCAGGTCCAGGACGAGACGCCGACCAGCCGGCTCCGCCCATGAGATTCCGTTCGTCCATGTCCTTCCAGCGATCGGTCCGGCCATGCCGCGGAGTTCGTTGTATTCAGCCGAGACTCCGGCGTCGAGTTGGAATCCGCGCGTCCCCGGTCGCGACAGTTGGAGCCGTGCGCCGACCTTTGCGTATTCCCGGCCGCTTGCGTCGCCGAACTCGGCGAAGGGCGTAACCAGTCCACCTGCGGCCATCGAGAACAATCCGTACCCGAGCCTGGCGTCGTAACCCGCCTGCGCCTGTGCCGGTCCGCCGAATCCGCGCGGCATGGCGTCCTGCCACAGCATGCCCGTGCTCCGCGTCGACGCGCCCCAGCGTGGACCCAGCGTCAGCGAAAAGCCCAGCCCGTCCTCGCGCGGCCGCACAACCACGGCGAGGCTTGCGCCCCGTTCCTTGTAGTCCTCGGCGAAGTCCGATGCTTGCAAGATCAGTGCTCGCCCGCGCAACTCTATCGCTATGCGGGACGCGCTGTAGCTCACACCGCTGGCGACCTCGAATCCAGATCCAACCATGCCGTCGCCGCCGTCGGCGCGTAGCGCCGCCTCGACGAACGGCGTCAATACCAGAGTCTCCTCCGCTATCCGCCACGGTCGCGACACCTCCAGGCCGAGCCGGACTCGCCAGCTATCGACGCTCAATCCGTTCACCGCACGATCGCCGTCATCGGTTTCCAGCCGTACCGCACCGCCGTCGGCGCGCAGGGCCATGTCGATGCCGCCTGCCACTGACGCAAGCGTGTGGCGTAATCCCATTGCCCCCATCCGCATCGACAAGTCGCTCTTCTCACGACGGCTCTCTGCATTATCCGGGATATGCGCCGCCTCGCCGCTGCCGATGCCCAGCATCGCCCAGCCGTCCGTCCGCTTGGACGGTGTCCAGCGCGCATACGGGTGTACCGCCGTCAGCATTGTCTCCAGGCGGCCATGATGGAAGTCGGCGCCGCTCCCGCTCAACTGGTAATTGCTGTCACTCCAACTGTGCGCCAGTGCGGCCCCGGCAAGCCAGCGATTGGCCCGCGTGTCGATGCCCAGATATGCGGTCCGCAGTTCGCCGTCGTATGTCGTACCCGCTTCGGGGGCGGTATTGAACGACTGCGTGTCACCGCGTCCCCAAACGGCCCATTGCGGACGGTCCCATGCGCCGGCGGCAAAGCCTTCCGCAGAACCCGCTTCAGAGCCATCGAGCGACCACGTAAAGGCGCTGCCGAGCAGGAATTCATCTAATGAAAGATCATTCCTCCTGGCCGCCCCGGCGCGCTGTCGCTGTTCAACCTCCCGGATGCCGGGCGTGCCGAACCCGTTGCGGTGAAACTTCGTTTGAGGACCGTTCGTCCCCAGGTCATCAAACGTCAGAAGGAGGCCAGCCAGATTGACGCTTGACGCTCCGACATCGTCCACCGAGAGGCGAGCGTCGATAGTGTCCACCGCGCTGGTAAGCGCCAGGGAGCCGACGTTCGCCAACAATCGTTCGAGGCCCATTCGGCGAGCTGTATCGTCGTCGGCGATCGTCCCCATACCGGTGTTGGCCGCTGCCACTGGCGCTATGGTTGCCGACACCGCCAGGCTTACCGTGAACGTCTCTTCCTCCTCGACCACGGCGTCATCGGTCGTGGTCACCGTGAAGCTCTGTGTTTCGCCGGTGGATCCGGCGAAGCTGACGGCGGACACGTTGCCGGCGTAATCGGCGCCAAACGTCGCGGTCCCGTCGACGAAAGAAGGCGTTATCGTGAAACCACCCTGCACCGCCTTGTCGACCGTTGCCGTGAAGGTCATCCGGTCGCCCTCGGCGGCCCTCGCATCCGTGATCGTCACCGTGGCGCTGCCGTCGTCGTCCAGGATCGTGCCCGCGCCCGACCTGGTCGCGGTCACAGGCGCTGCGGTGTCCGACACGGCCAGACTGACGGTGAAGGTCTCGTTTCCCTCGACCACTACGTCCTCGGTTGTAGTCACCATGAAGCTCTGCGTTTCGCCGGCGGTTCCGGCGAAGCTGACGGTGGACGCATTTCCGGCGTAGTCATCGCCGAACGTCGCGGTTCCGTCGATGAAGGCGGGCGTTATCGTGAAACCGTCCTGCACTGCCTTGTCGACCGTTGCCTTGAAGATGATCCCATCGCCCTCGGCGGCGCTCGCGTCCGTGATCGTCACCGCGGCGCTGCCGTCGTTGTCCAGGATCGTGCCCGCGCCGGCATCGGTCGCGGTAACCGGCGCTACAGTGTCAGTCACCGTCAGGCTGACCGTGAACGATTCTTCCCCCTCGACCACGGCGTCGTCGGTCGTGGTCACCGTGAAGCTCTGCGTTTCACCAGCGGACCCGACGAAGCTGACGGCGGACGCATTCCCGGTATAGTCGTCGCCGGATGTTGCGGTCCCATCGGCGAAGGCGGGCGTTATCGTGAAACCCCCTTGCACCGCCTTGTCCACCGCTGCCGTGAAGGTGATCCGGTCGCCCTCGGCGGCCATCGCGTCCGCGATCGTCACCGCGGCGCTGCCGTCATCGTCGGTGATCGTTCCGATACCGGTGCCGGTCCCGGTCACCGGCGCTGCGGTGCCCGACACCGCCAGGCTGACGGTGAAAGTCTCTTCCCCCTCGACCACGGCGTCATCGGTCGTGGTCACCGTGAAGCTCTGCGTTTCGCCGGCGAATCCGGCGAAGTTGACGGCGGACGCATTCCCGGTATAGTCGTCCCCGGACATGGCGGTACCGTCGGCGAAGGAAGGCGTTATCGAAAATCCGTCCTGCACCGCCTTGTCGACCGTTGCCGTGAAAGTAATCCGGTTGCCCTCGGCGGCGCTCGCGTCCCCGATCGTCACCGTGGCGCTGCCGTCATCGTCCGTGATCGTTACGTCAAGCGAAAGAACTTCTCCTTTCCTCACCGACGAAGGTAGCTCTCCCAGCGACACGGTGAATGTCTCGTCAAGTTCGACTTTGGCATCGTCCGTCGTCGTGATCGTCCCGGCGCCGGTCGTCGCGCCGGCGTCTATGGAGATACTCTCCAGCGAACCAAAGTCGCTGGCGTCGGCCGCGCCCGTCGTCAGATTTACCGGGATCGTCACGCTGTTTCTGGCCTCCTCCGACAGAGTGGCCGTTACCGTAATCGGCGAGCCCTCCACTACCGGATTCGGTGAGACCGATAGATTCACCGCCGGATACGTCTTTGTAAGTTCCTCTATCAACTTGATGATCTCTTCCACCGAAAAGTTCACCGGCGGGGCGCCTGGTACCGTTACCGCGACTCTCGAGTCGGAAAGGCTTTGGATGTCCGGGGACACAAGGGAAATCGTCGTGCTGCCGGCGGCAGCCGCGGTGACCTGTACTGTCTGCGGCAGGTTCCAGTCAGACTCCGTGAACGTCAGGCTCCGCGGAGAGACCGTGACATTCTTGTTGCTGGGCACTACGTCTAAAACGTAGTCGTAAGAGGATGTCACATACGGTTCGCTGTTCAGCGTAACGGTGTAGCTGTCGGACTCACCCTCCTTCAGCGTCAACTCCGTCGGAGTCACCGTCGAGTCGATGTCATTATCGAACACGTTGACGGTAAACGGGCGGGCGCGATAGCCGGTATAGTCGGACTCCGATCCGCTAAATGCGATTTCGATTTTCACCTGGGCCCGTCTGGAAAGATTGGACACTTCGTCCACATTATTGTCGGGGACAGTGATATTCACGGGTTGCGGGGTGTTCCAGTTCGATGACGTAAACTTCAGCGTAGTCGGGGTAATGGTCATCAGTTCCGGATCGGAATTCGTCAGCGTCACCGTCGTATCGCCCCAGGGTTGCGTAACGAGCGAAATCGAGTAGTCCGAAGAACGACCTTCCCAGATGCCGATAGCGGACCGTTTGTACACCTGGTCTCCGTAGCTGTACTGGTAGGTGATCTCCCTTTTCTCATTGGTCAACGTGGTGATGAACACATCGGGGCCGGTCACGCCATCGTAATTGCCGCCCGCTGCCGCGTGCGTGATTGTCACGCGGCCAAAACCGTCCGGGGTCCTCATGTTGTCAACGAACCCCCTGTCGTCGATGTCGTTCTCGACCGCGGTGACCGTCACAGTCTGCTTGGCGTTCTGGTTCCAACTGGTAGGCGTGAAGGTCAGCGAGGCGGGAGACACCGTTACGGTGGCCGTGTTTCCGCTGGTGGGCGTAACGGTCACGTCGGCCGTCGGCGCGGTACTCAGCCACACATCGTACGTCACTGTGCCGCCTTCGTTGATGGTTGACGGTGAAGTAGGTGACGCGTGGACCTGGGGTTGGGCTTCGGCGCCCATCGACACCCCCAGCCAGAGGAACACGGTTGGCAGCAGGCATCCAGGCAGATACAGGCGGACCGTCAAACCGCCAAGTGAGCGATTTTCGGTCGCTGAAAGCGCGCAGACCCCCGTTGCCATCGACACTCGTCTCCAATGGGGCCGATGAACGATCTTAAGAAATAATGTTACGGCGGTTTTTTGAAATCTTGGGTTCCTATTTGGTGATTACTCCTTGATTTTTTATATCTTTTTGGTGGCTTTCTGCATTTTTGACAGTATACTCCGCTTGCGAACCTAGCGGCGGAGGCGGCTGGCGATGGATCAGGAAAGAACCGGGGGGCGGGAGAACGGGGCGGCCGGAGAGAGGATTTCGGCATTGTGTTCGGCGATGCTGCGCATCGGCGCGACACTGGATCTCGGCGCGGTACTGCAGGAGGTGGTGGACAGCGCGCGGGCGCTGACCGGCGCCCACTACGGGATAATCGTGACGATCACGGAGGCCGGCAATGTGGCCGACTTCGTCACCTCCGGGTTTACGTCGGAGGAAAAACGCCGGTTCGCAGATAGCCCCGACGGCCCGGAATTGTTCGCGCATTTGCGTGATCTTCCGGGGCCGCTGAGGCTGACGAACCTGCCGGATTACGTGCGCGAGCTCGGCTTCTCCCCGGAGTTGATGGTTTCGAACACGTTGTTGTCGATACCGATGCGCCATCTCGGCGAGCAGGTCGGCAATTTCTTCCTGTCCGAGAGGGCGGACGCGGAGGCGTTCACCGCCGAGGACGAAGAGGTGCTGGCGCTGTTCGCGGCACAGGCCGCGGCCGCGGTCGTCCACGCCCGGGCGCATCGCGACGAGCGCCGCTTGAGGGCGGACCTGGAGGCGCTCATCGAGACCTCGCCCGTCGGCGTTGCGGTCCTGGACGCGAGGACGGGGCGTCCGTCGTTCAATCGCGAGGGATGGCGCATCGTGGGGCACATGCTCGAGCCGGGCCTCTCACCGGAAGAAGCGATCAAGTCGCTGACCTGCCGCTTCGCCGACGGCAGCGAGGTGAAAATGGGGGATATTCCGCTCGTCAATATGCTCGGCGGCGCGAGGACCTTACGCGCCGAAGAGGTCGAACTCTCGGTGAGCGACGGGCGGTGCGTGCGCGTGCTCCTGAACGTGACGCCAATCCGTTCCGCGGACGGGGAGACCGACTCCGTGGTAGTAACCATACAGGACTTGGCGCCGTTCGAGCAACTGGAGCGGCAGCGGGCGGCGTTCCTCGGCATGGTGAGTCACGAGTTACGCGCGCCGCTGATGGCGATCAAGGGATCGGCGTCGACGGCCCTCGGCGCGGCGCCCGCGCCATCGCGCGAGGAACTCATGCAATTCTTCCGCATCGTGGAAAATCAGGCCGACCACATGCGGAAGCTCGTCGGCAACTTGCTGGACGCCGGACGCATCGAGGCGGGCACGCTGTCGGTGGATCCGGAATCGACGACCTTGGCCACCTTGGTGGATGCGGCGCGCGGCACCTTCGCCGCCGGCGGGGCGCGGCACACATTGCGCATCGATCTGCCGGACGATCTGCCGCCGGTGATGGCCGACCGCGAGCGCATCGGCCAGGTCATCGGCAACCTGTTGTCGAACGCCGCCCGGCACTCGCCGGAGTCCTCGCCCATCTCGATCGGCGCGGCGCAGGATGGCGCGTACGTGGCGGTGTCGGTGAGCGATGAGGGCCGTGGGGTGCCGCCGGAGTTGCTGGGCCGGCTGTTCTCCAAGCATGTGGCGCTGGCCGGCGACGAGAACGGCAGTGGGGCCGGCGGACCGGGCGGCCTCGGCCTCGCGATTTGCAAGGGCCTGGTGGAGGCCCACGGCGGACGCATCCGCGCCGAAAGCGATGGCCTCGGCCGGGGTACGCGATTCACATTCACGCTGTCGGCGGCAGATCGCGATGTTGCGTTGCCGGAGCCCGTGCGGGCGCGCCGGCGCGTCCAGGGCGCGAAAGCCACGGTCCTCGTGGTCGACGACGACCCGCTGACCTTGCGCTTCGTACGCCAGGCGCTCCACGCGGAGGGCTACGCCGTGGTGGAGACCGGCGAACCCGGCAAGGTGGCCGAACTCATCCAGGCCGAGCAGCCGCGGCTGGTGCTGCTCGACCTCGTGCTGCCGGAGACCGACGGCATCGAACTGATGGAGCGGACCCCCGAGCTTTCGGATCTGCCGGTGATCTTCATCTCCGTTTACGGGCGGGACGAGACGATCGCGCGAGCGTTCGAGAAGGGTGCCGCCGACTACATCGTCAAGCCGTTCTCGCCGACCGAACTCGTCGCACGAGTCGGGGCGGCCCTGCGTGGCCGCATACCCGTGGAGCCGTTCGCGCTCGACGGACTCGTGATCGACTACGAGCGCCGTCGCGTGACGGTCGACGGCGAAGAGGTGACGCTTACGGCCACGGAATATGAGTTGCTGCGCATTCTCTCCGCCGAGGCGCCGCGGGTCGTAAGCACGGCTTCGCTGCTGCGGCGGGCGTGGAGCGGGGACTTCGATCCGAACCTGCGATCCGACACGCATCGCGTACGGGCCTTCGTGCGCAAGTTGCGCCGCAAGCTTGGCGACGACGGGGTAAAACCCCGGCTGATCCTCAACGAGTGGGGCGTCGGCTACCGCATGGCGGCGCCAGGCGACGGGAATTGATCTGACGACATCTGTTTGGGAATGGTGCCCAGGAGAGGACTCGAACCTCCACGACCTTTCGATCACTAGCACCTGAAGCTAGCGTGTCTACCAATTTCACCACCTGGGCAAGCGGGGCGCGCTGATTGTAACACCGATGGGACACCCATGCGGGCCTGCATGTATAATCCGCGCGCATTCGCATGAATTCTCCCTCCACCCAGCGCGCCGCAAAGGCGACCGGCAGGAACGCAGCCCAAGAGACCATGGACGAAGAAGCGTCAGCGCTTGACGACCTCCGCCCCGATCTCAGGGCCGCCATTGCCGGTCAGGGGCTGCCCTTTGCCTGGCCGGAAGCGGCCCGCGGCGAGGCGCGGCGGCTCGGCGGCAAGGTCAAGCCCGCAGAGGTCGCGCAGCGGCGCGATTTGCGCGAACTGCCTTTCGTCACCATCGACGGCGAGGACGCGAAGGATTTCGATGACGCGGTCTATGCCCGCCGCGAGGATTCCGGCGACTGGACCCTGTTCGTGGCGGTCGCCGACGTTTCCCACTATGTGGCCGCGGGCGGCGCGCTTGATCTGGAAGCGCGCGAACGGGGCACTTCGGCGTACTTCCCGGATTTCGTCGTTCCCATGTTGCCGGAAGAACTCTCGAACGAATTGTGTTCGCTAAAGCCCCGGGTCGACCGGCTCGCTCTCGCCTGCGAAATGCGTATCGCGCCCGATGGCGAGATGCTCGATTTCAGCTTCCATGAAGCGGTGATCCACTCCCGCGCCAGGCTCACCTACAACCAGGTCGCGGCCATGGCGTTGCCGGCCGGCGCCGCAGGTGGCCAGGTCAAACAAAAGACCCTGAAGCGATACGAGGCTCTGCTCGGGCATCTCGACGATCTGTACGAGTTGTTCAAGGCGCTCCGAAAACGCCGCGGCGATTCCGGCTCGATCGAATTCGAGACCGTGGAGATGCGTATCGTGCTCGACGGCG
>CAZUSL010000046.1:0-5560 GCA_964622925.1 uncultured Pseudohongiella sp.
CATGGAGGGCAACACCGTCCATAGCATCGGCGCCGGCATTTTCGCCTGGCCCCATGGCTTCGACATGGACGCAGAGGGCAATTTCTGGGTCACCGAAGGCGCGCCGGACGGCGACGCCCGGGGCGCCCCCGGCATGGAACGGGGCATGGGCCACCAGGTCATCAAGATCAGCCAGGACGGTGACGTCCTGATGCGCCTGGGCGAAGCCGGAACGCCGGGGGAAGATGCGGCGCGTTTCAATGGGCCGGCCGCGGTGCTGGTCGCGCCAAACGGCGATCTCTGGATCGCCGACGGTCATCGCGGCGGCAATAATCGGGTGATGAAATTCTCCGCCGACGGCGAACTCCTGCTGCAACTCGGCGGCGGCGTCGAAGACACGAGCCGCGAAACCGGCGGCTTCAACGACCCCCACGATCTGAAAATGGACTCCCGGGGAAGAATCTTCGTCGCCGACCGCGGCAACAACCGCATCCAGATCTTGTCCCCGGAAGGTGAAGTACTGGACATCTGGACGCAATTCGGCCGCCCGAGCGGCATCTGGATCGACGAAAACGACAAGATATTCGTCGCCGACGGCATGTCCGGCGAGCAATGGAACCGGGGCTGGGAGCGCGGCATTCGCATTGGCGACGCGAGAACCGGCTATGTGACCGAGTTCATCCCCGACTATGAAGTGCCCACCGGCAGCGGCATCGAATTCCTGGCCAGCGACGCCGAAGGCAATATCTATGCAGGCCAGGTGGGCAGGCAGCGGTTCGAGAAATACGTGCGAGTCAGACCATGAACAAAGCGCGGCTTTCACTGGCGCTGTGTTTTTGCTTCGCCGCAACGGCGAATCCTGCCCTGGCCGATACCGTTAGCGGACCGGAAGGCGAAATCGAGATCACGGCGATCACGCATAACGGGGCGCAACTCGTGCACGGCGATCTCGTCGTCACCGTGGATCCCTGGGGAGTCACGGGGCTGGAAGGCCTGCAAACCGCCGACCTGATCCTGGTCACCGACAACCCGGGCCACCATCTCGACCCGGAAGCGATCGCCGCCTTGAGCGACGCCGATACCGTCGTCCTGATGCCCGCCAACAGCAGCCAGCGTTTGCCCCATGGCAGGGTGATCGAAAACGGTGAGGAAACCACGATTGCCGGAGTGAGAATCGAGGCGATCGCCGCCTACGACATCATTCCCGGCGCTCCGGAACATCCCAGGGGCGACGCCAACGGTTACGTCGTGACCCTGGGCGGCCTGCGCTTCTTCTTCGCCGGCGTCACCGAATGCGTGGACGAGGTAAAGGCCCTGCGCGATATCGACGTGGCCTTCATGCCGATGAACATCCCGGTCGGGCGCATGACTCCGGCGGCAGCCGCGGAATGCACGCGTCTGCTCGACCCGGACGTGGTCTATCTCTACCATTACGATCAGGGATACGCCCGGCGCGCGGCCAATCCGGACGCGCCGGCAGGCGCGCCGGATGGCGGAATGACGATTGCCGAAAGCCTGGATCTGTTCGAGCGGGAAATGGAAGGCAGCGGCACTGAAGTACGCCGCGGCGATTTCTACCCGCCTTTGCCCTGAGACTTCGCTGACGAGCCAAGTTCCACCGGCTGGCCGTGCGGCGTTTGCAGATAGGCTTCGCGCCAGTCGGCAATGCAAGCGCTGATTTCCTCGCGGCCGGTGAGCTTGGCCCGAAGCAGCCATTTTTCGAGCGCTGCGAGACAATGAACATAGTAAGTGTCGCCGAGGTCCGGGTCGCCCCTTTCTTTCGCCAGCCGGATTTCCTCGCCAAGCGTTGCCGACCATTCCGCCGGTGGCAGTTTGCCTGTTTCCTGCAAGGCGCAGACCAGCGCAAATACCTGGGCCTCCCAGGGCGCCCGGAAATTCGGGCCTTCCAGTTCCCTAAAGCCGGAATCCGAGACTGAACTATTCGCCATTGTCGTCGGCGCCGCCCTTGACAAAAGCCAGATACGGCTCCCACAAATCGATCCGTACGTCGAATGGTTCGGCGTCGCCTCCCCACAACTCGCGAGAGGAGAACTCGACGCTATAGAGATGGTGCGCGGTCGGATCGCCCCGACTG
Source organism: uncultured Pseudohongiella sp. (assembly GCA_964622925.1). Classification (GTDB taxonomy): domain Bacteria; phylum Pseudomonadota; class Gammaproteobacteria; order Pseudomonadales; family Pseudohongiellaceae; genus UBA9145. The sequence goes on from CAZUSL010000046.1 coordinate 2,075, forward strand.
TTGGCGTCGGGAAAGATGTGGGCGCCGTGATGCTCGCGCACGAGGCCCCGGCAACCTTTTGCGTAGTCGGGCGCTCGAGTGTGCCCCGGAGCGTGCCTGCGCTTGACGATGACTTCGTTTCCGACCGCGAACCGCGGTGGATTTTCAGTTTCGCGGGCCGCGGGGCCGCCGGTTTTGAGAATCTTGCGCGCGGCATTTGCATCGGGAATTCGCAACTCCTGTTCGCATTTTGCCGTAGCTACTCCGGATTGCAGTTCTTCTTCGCTGATCAGGCCCGCCTCGAGCAGCAACTTCTCCGTACCGGCAAGCCAGTTCTCGTAATAGGACTGTTCGAGGTAGGCAACCGGATGCTGGCGCTCGCGGGCGTGGCGCGACTGGTCGATGTTCCACTGTCCCAACATTCCGGTTGCCAGGGTCAAGGCGAATACGCGCCTTTCCCATTCGTCATGGAAAACCGGTTCTTCGGGTTCGGGGTCGACCGGACCGAATCCCTGGCGGCCGCCGAGATCGTGTCCTCCCCTCATGGCGCTCTCATGGTATTGCGCGCTCAGGCGGCAGCGCCTGTTCGACGCCGATCATCGCGTTCCGCGTCACGAGCCCCTGCAATCGCTCGACGCTCCAGCCTTCGGTCCCCTTCGGCCGCATGGGCACGACCAGGTAGCGCATTTCCGATGTCGAATCCCAGACGCGAATTCTGACGTTCCCGGGCAATTCGGTGCCGAACTCGGCGAGTACGGCGCGCGGCTCGCTGACCGCCCGCGATCTGTAAGGCGCGGACTTGTACCAGACCGGCGGCAGGCCGAGTACGGTCCAGGGATAGCAGGAACACAAGGTGCAAACGACGAGATTATGAACTTCCGGCGTATTCTCGACCGCTTTCAGATGCTCGCCCTGGCGACCGAAATAGCCCATTTCCGCGGCGGCCTCCGAAGCGTCCGCGAGCAGGCGCCGGCGGAAGTCTGCATCGGTCCAGGCCAGGGCCACGAGATGCGCGCCATTTTGCGGGCCAACCTTGTCCTGGTAGGTCTCGATGATGGCGTCGAGGGCTTCGGGCTTCACGAGGCCCTTTTCGACCAGCAAGCTTTCCAGCGCCTTTGCGCGCAATTCGGTCTCGGAAGGCAAATGACTGTGATCGCTGGACATCGGTTTCTCCCCTGCCGGGCATTCGGCCTTGCTGCTATCATGCCCGCATGAACCGTATCATTATACTTGCCTTTACACCGCTGCTCGCCATGGCGGGCTGCACCGGCGAACAACTCTACAACGCGATTCGCGACAATCGCATCCAGAACTGCGAGAACCTGCCGATCCCGCAACAGGATCATTGTCGCTCGCTATACGAAACTACCTACGAGGAATACGCCCGCGACCTCGATGAGTTGCAATCGGAACAGCAATAACAAGACTTCAGGTCGGGCGGACGAAGAAGCGGTAGCCAGCGCTGCGGACGGTCTGGATCAGCTCAGGATTTCAGTCAAACAGCAAACAATCCAGCAGCGCTCCCAGTTCGGGCACGTCATCTCGTCGCGCGTCCAGGAGTTCTCTTGAAAATTTGGATTGATAGTCTTCCTGCCTGGTGAGTCGTTCAGGCAGCTTTTTGCCCATCTGCGCCTTGCACTGTTTGCTCGTACTGGGCACATGCTCACCAAGAATTCTAAGCAATAAGCCTTCGAAACAAGGAGTCGATCCAATTACCCGTATCTTGTTCGACTTGGCCTTTCGTTTAATCGTTGCAGACATTTCAATATCAGTGTCAAGCAACACAACAACTTGGTCGAAAGACGCATTTCGGCAGACCCTGGCCGTATGCCTCACTACATGATCGGGTCCCTTGCCGTGAGCGGTTCGAATCGTAGCTTTAATTCCACATCCTCGGATAACGTAGAGGGATTTTAAGTGCAGTAGAAACGCTTTCTCGGTGGTACCTTCCCCGATCAAGAGAATGGTGTGTAGCGGAGTACGTCTTTCCCTGACCGGCATTTTAAATCACTAGATCAGGAACGGCGCCATAGGCTCCTGCACGGTATTTTGCATAGAGGTTGTCGTCCCGCCGTATACCTTTCATGTCGCCCAACCGCCATGCTTCGCTGAATCCGTCGGGATCTTTCTCGACGAGCAGAATCTGGTCCTTCTGCAAGATTTCCAGAACCTCGTGCGCATGACTTGTGAAGATCATTTGCGCATTGTTGGGATTGCGCTCCGGATCAATAAACAATTCCAGAATCGCCGTAATCATGTGCGGATGCAGATCGGCTTCCATCTCATCAACGATCACGACACCGCCTTGCTCAAGGGCCGGCAGAATCAAGTGCAAAAGAACATACGCGGCTTGGGTTCCGCTGGACTCAAACCAGATAGGTAATTTCCTCTCTCGCTCGCCCTTGCGATGAATGCCTAACGGAATTTTGGCTTCATTCTCACTTCCGGTGTTTTTGTCCAGGTAACTATGCGTCTCAATGATCAGTTCGGATAGTCCCAGATCCAAGCTGGAAAGAATGTCGGACATCTGGCCCCAAAGTGTTGGCCGATCGTGGAAGTACTCCGTAATTTGGTAAAAATCGCCGGCTTTTCGAAGCATCCGTCCACTTTCGATCACATTGGAACGAAATCCCTTGAAGTAACTCACCAGTTTGTTTGCCAAAGTCACGTTGTACTGTGCGGCGGTCGCGAGTAGTGACGTGTTCTGACGGACCTTTTCAGCTTCACGCGTAGCTAGTCCGAAATTCTGTTGACTAATCTCGTAGGTCGAATCCGTCTCGGACCAGTCACGCCTGAAGATGAAACTGAAGAACTTGCTTGTCTTGCAATACAGCGATTCATGCACAACGCGATTCGGATTGATTATTAGAGAATAGCGATATAGCTCACCATCAACCTCAAAATCCATTTCAAACTCGGTGTTTTCATCGTCAAGGAAGAAGTGAGGTTTAATGGGAATACCACTTTCCGGCTCACTTGCGGTAAATGAATGCACCACAAACCATCTCAAGAAAGACAGTGATTTCAGTGCATTTGTTTTTCCCGAGCCATTTGCGCCAATAACAGTTAGTAATTTTGATAAACGTGCACCGCGAGGGCTCTCAAAAATCAGATCCGAGTCCGGAACTTGGCGATTGAGTAGAAAGGAGACTTCAGCCATATCCGAAAACGAATAGAAGTTTTTGAATCGGTAGCTGTGAATCATGGCCTCACCAAATGAAGTCGATTTAGGGCGTTTCTAACAATTTTTCGTCAATTATGACTCGAAATGAGGTCATACTATCTCCAAAACCGGGAAATTGCCAGAAATTTGACGTTAATGAGCAGGCGCCAGCGCTTCAGGCCGGGCGGACGGAGAAGCGGTAGCCGGCGCTGCGGACGGTCTGGATCAGCTTGGAATAGTTTATCGATGTGCCGTCCACGGAGGACAGCGCCTTGCGCAGGCGGCGGATATGCACGTCGATGGTGCGCTCTTCCAGGTACACGTTGGCGCCCCAGACCGAAGTC
>CAZUSL010000047.1:0-14070 GCA_964622925.1 uncultured Pseudohongiella sp.
CCAACGCCGTCGAGCAGGCAATCTACGATGCGCTCGACCGGAAAAAACCCGGCTGGCGCACGCCTGCTGTGGTATTCTTCGCCGCGTCCGCCATGTTGCAACTTGGCCGCCTTGCCGGCTGGAAACAGGCCGAGTCCGGCCTGCAGACCTGGCGCAACCTGACGAGCGAGCGCACCTGGCAGGCCCGGGACATCTTCGAGGAACTCGATTTCCGGCCCTCCGGCGTCTTGTACGAGCAACTGCCGGAAATCATCCGGAATCTGACTGGACAGCAACCCGCCCCGCGGGAGTAGAAATGACCAAAGGCATTATTCTTGCGGGTGGCGCCGGCAGCCGGCTGTATCCGATCACGACGACCATCAGCAAGCAGTTGCTGCCCATCTACGACAAGCCGATGGTCTACTACCCACTGTCGACGCTGATGCAATCGGGCATTCGCGAGATCCTCGTCATTACCACGCCGCGCGACCGCGAAGCCTTCCGCAAATTGCTCGGCGACGGCAGCGCCTGGGGCATCTCGATCGATTACGCCGAACAGCCGCGTCCCGAAGGCCTGGCCCAGGCTTTCCTCATCGGCGAGGAATTCATCGGCGGCAGCCGCGTTTGCCTGATCCTCGGCGACAACATCTTTTACGGCAATCGCATCGAAGACACCTTGACCAATGCCGTCGCCCAGGACAACGGCGCGAGCATTTTCGCCTATTACGTGCAGGACCCGGAGCGCTATGGCGTGGTCGTGCTCGACGAGAACAACCGTGCGATCGACCTGGAGGAAAAACCCGCCCGGCCCAAGTCTCACTATGCGGTTACCGGGCTGTACATGTACGACGACAAGGTCGTCGACGTCGCCAAGTCGATCCGCCCATCGGCCCGCGGCGAACTCGAGATCACCGACGTCAACAAGATCTATCTCCAGCGCGGCGAATTGCAGGTGGAACTGTTCGACCGCGGCACCGCCTGGCTCGACACCGGCACCACCCAGTCGCTGCTCGACGCGGCCAATTTCATCCGCGTGCTCGAAGACCGCCAGGGACTGAAGATCGGCTGTCCCGAAGAGATCGCCTGGCGTCAGGGCTTCATTGACGATACGCAGTTCGAACGATTGGCCGAAGACCACAGCAACAGCGGATACGGTCAATATCTGCTGGAACTGCTCCGGGAGTCCCCATGAAAGTCGACCCGACGTGAAAATCGAAAGCACGCCGATACCCGGATTGCTGCTGCTCGAACCGGCAGTGTATGGCGACGCCCGCGGTTTCTTCATGGAAACCTGGCGCGAGTCCTTCTTCACGGAACATGGCATCTGTCACCATTTCGTGCAGGACAATCACAGCCGCTCGCTGCGCGGAACCTTGCGCGGGCTGCATTACCAGCTTGAATATCCCCAGGGCAAACTCGTGCGCGTCGTGCGCGGCGAAGTGTTCGACGTCGCCGTCGACCTGCGGCATCAGTCGGCGACTTTCGGCCAATGGTTCGGCGCCCCACTCAGCGAGGACAACCGGCGCCAGTTGTGGATTCCGCCCGGATTCGCCCATGGTTTCTACGTGCTCAGCGAAAGCGCCGACCTGTGCTACAAGTGCACCGAGTACTACCACCCCGAAGACGACCACAGCCTGCTCTGGGACGATCCGGAAATCGGCATCGAATGGCCGCTGCTCGACCCGTCGCCGATTCTCTCGGAGCGGGACCGCAATGCGCCGCCTCTCGCCCATGCGCCGCTGCCCCATTGAGATTCGGGCAGGATGACGCGCACCGCACTGGTAACCGGCGCCCGGAGCCAACTGGCCCGCTGCATGCGCATGGCCGGCGCGCCGCCGGGCTGGCGCGCGGCGTTTCTCGCAAGGGAAGAACTGGACATCGCCGACCGGTCGCAAGTGCAAGCCGTGCTGGACAAGACAGCCCCTGACTGCATCGTCAATACCGCCGCCTACACCGCCGTCGACAAGGCCGAAAGCGAGCCCCATGAGGCCCGGCGCGTCAACGCCGACGCCGTGGCGAATCTCGCCCGCTGGTGCGAGGCGAACGATTCAAGACTGATCCACGTCTCGACCGATTTCGTCTTCGACGGCAGCGCCACGACGCCGTACCTGCCCGAAGACGAACCCGCGCCACTCGGCGAATACGGCCGCAGCAAGCTCGCTGGCGAACGCGAGGCCGGCAAGCTGGCGGCTGGACAGGGCGTGATCGTGCGGGCTTCGTGGCTGTATTCGGAGTTCGGCCGCAACTTCGTCAAGACCATGCTCTCGCTGATGGCCGAGCGCGATGAACTGGCGGTGGTGAACGATCAAAGCGGGTGTCCCACCTCGGCGCACTCGCTGGCGGCGCTGATCTGGCGCATGGTTCTCCTGCCGGCGCGGTCGGGCCTGTATCATTGGCACGACGGCGGCGTAATGAGCTGGTACGAATTCGCGCTGGAGATTCAGAAATGGGGGCAGGCCGCGGGCGTGTTGCAAAGCTTGATCCCGATCAGGCCGATCGCGAGCGCCGATTACCCGGCCGCCGCGACGCGGCCGGCTTATAGCGTCATGGACCGCACGCGTACCCTGGCCGATTTCGACATGCCCGAACGCGACTGGCGCTCGGACCTGGTCCGCGTCGTCGGCGCTGTCGCGGAGCTGGGAGACCCGCAATGAAGTCGTTGCTCATAACCGGGGCCGCGGGCTTCATTGGCGCGAACTTCGCGCATTACTGGCGGCGCGAACATCCGTCCGACCGCATCGTCGTACTCGACGCCCTCACCTACGCCGGCAACCGCGATAACCTCACAGGCCTCGAAGGCGCCCCGGACTGTCATTTCGTTCACGGAAACATCTGCGACCAGGCGCTGGTCGAACGATTGCTGCGCGGCCACGACATCGACGCCATCGTCCATTTCGCCGCCGAAAGTCACGTCGACCGCTCGATCACCGGCCCCGATGCCTTCATTGAAACCAATGTAGCCGGCACCCATAGCCTGCTCAAGGCCGCCCGCGCGGTCTGGCTCGATGGCGGCGACCCGCACCCGGACTGCCTGTTCCAGCACATCTCTACCGACGAAGTCTACGGCTCGCTCGGCCCGGACGACGCCCCGTTCCGGGAGGACACCCAATACGCGCCGAACTCGCCCTATGCCGCCAGCAAGGCCGCCGCCGACCACCTCGTGCGCGCCTACCACCGCACCTTCGGCCTGCCGGTGGTTACGAGCAACTGCTCCAACAACTACGGCCCCTACCAGTTCCCGGAAAAGCTCATCCCGCTGTTCCTGACCAACATCCTCGCCGGCAAGCCATTGCCCGTATACGGCGACGGCCGCCAGATCCGCGACTGGCTCCACGTAGAAGACCATTGCCGCGCCATCGAACTATGCATGCGCGAGGGCCGCCGCGGCGAAACCTACAACGTCGGCGGCAACAACGAATGCGCCAACATCGACCTCGTCAACGAACTCTGCGCCAGCGTCGACCGGCGCTTCGCGAACGATAAGGACCTCGCCCGGCGCTACCCCGAGGCCCCTCCCGCCAGCGGGGAAAATTCCAGCACCCTCATCACCCACGTCACCGACCGCCTCGGCCACGACACCCGCTACGCCATCGACACCACCAAAATCACCACCGAACTCGGCTACCGCCCCCAGGTAGATTTCCCCACCGGCCTCGCAAGCACCATCGACTGGTATTTGGCTAACGAGGACTGGTGGGGTGACCTCGGTCGCCGACGCCCGCTACAATTTGAGGCAAATTCGGAATGACGTGGGACATTCAATACTTGTATAATTCGCGCCGGTTTTTTGGGCCGCGCGACGCGCCTCGGAATTCGCCCAACTTTCCACGAGAACAATTTCACTATGTATAGGAGTAGCTCGTTGAAACCCGTCAGCGATAACGCATCATTCTTCTCCGCAGCTTCGATTCCGGCCCTGCTGTTCACCGCCGGCGTGTTGCTGTTTCCCGGTCAACTCTCCCTGGCGGATCAGTCCGCCGAGGAAAATCTCGCCCCGATCGCCAAGCTTTGCCTCGCCGGCGAAGACTGCGTCGGCGCGAAGGTTAACGAAGCCGCCGCTGCGCCTGAACCCGTTGCCGCTCCCGAACCGGCCGCGGCGCCTGCGCCGGCTGCCGCGCCTGAGCCGGTCGCCGAGCCTGTGCAAATCGCCCAGGCCGACGATGGCTTTGACCTGCAAGCCACTTACCAGATGTTCTGCTTCGCCTGCCATTCCACCGGCCTTTCGGGCGCGCCGCTTCCCGGCGACGCCGAAGCCTGGGCTCCGCGCATGGAAAAGGGCCGCGAAGAGATCATCGAGATCATGAATCGGGGCCTGAACGCCATGCCACCCAAGGGCCTGTGCATGACCTGCACCGACGATCAGTTGTGGGAACTGTCGCAATACATGGTGACCCTGGAACAGTAGTTCCGCGTTCCTGGTTCAACCATTCAGGCTTCAACGATTCAGACGACTGAAATGAAGAACCTGACCATTCTCTCCCTTGCCGCACTGCTGGCGATTCCGTTCAGCAGCGCCGGCACCGGCGGCGCCGCGGGCGTGCAACTCGCCCAGATCAGCGACGGCTTCGACCCCGAAGCGCGCTATATGGCCGCCTGTTTCGCCTGTCACAGCACCGGCGCCGCCGGCGCGCCCCGGGTCGGACCCGGCAATGCCGGGGAATGGACGCCGCGCCTCGAAGAAAAAGGCCTCGACGCGATAGTGGAAAGCACCGTCACCGGCATCGGCACCATGCCTCCCAAGGGACTTTGCTTCGATTGCACGCCGGAAGAACTGCGCGCGATCGTCGAATTCATGCTCGAATCCAGCGACTAGAGAGCTGATTTCGCTGCCGATCAGGCATTTTCCGTAAAACCGGACTATCACTATGACTTCGATACAGCCGGATCGAAGTTGTCATGTCTGTTGCAATCATCCATTCAAGGGCGGTGCTCGGCGTCGAGGCGCTTGCCGTCACCGTTGAAATCCATATCTCGAGCGGCCTGCCGGGCTTCGCCATCGTCGGCATGCCGGAAACCGCGGTGCGCGAAAGCAAGGACCGGGTCCGCAGCGCCATTCTCAATTCGGGGCTCGAATTTCCCGCCAAGCGCATCACGGTCAACCTGGCGCCGGCCGACCTGCCCAAGACCGGCGGGCGCTACGATTTCGCCATCGCCATGGGCATTCTCGCGGCTTCCGGCCAGGTCGACGGCCGCAAGCTGGCGGGGGTCGAACTGCTTGGCGAACTCGCCCTCGGCGGCGGCCTGCGCAAGGTGTTCGGGATGATTCCCTCGATCCGGGCCGCGGCCCGGCAGCAGCGCCTGATCGTGCTGCCCGAAGGCAATCGCGAGGAAATGAATCTCGTCGGCTACGAGGGCTCGCGCGCGGTCGGCGACCTGGCGGAATTCGTCGCCCACCTGTCGCAGGACAACGACCTCGCCAGGCCCGACCCGGACGAGGCTTCGCCTGCCTGCAATTGCCATCACTCGGTCGACCTGATCCGCGGGCACGAGGCCGCCAAGCGCGCGTTACTCGTCGCGGCGGCGGGCAATCACAACCTGCTGATGATTGGCCCGCCCGGCAGCGGCAAGACCCTGCTCGCCAATTCGCTGGCGCGATTGTTGCCGCCGCTCAATGCGGAAGAGGCGATGGAGGTGGCCTCGATACGCTCGGTGAGCAATGTGCGCGGACAATGTCCGTCGTGGTTCTGCCGGCCGGTGCGCGCGCCGCACCATAGCGCCACGGTTCCCGCGCTCGTCGGCGGCGGCAGCAAGGCGCTGCCGGGCGAGATCAGCCTCGCCCATCGCGGCCTGCTGTTTCTCGACGAATTGACCGAATTCAAGCCGAGCGTACTCGAAACCCTGCGCGAGCCTCTCGAATCGGGCGAAATCACGATCAGCCGTGCAAATTACCGGCTGCGATTCCCCGCCCGCTTCCAGCTCGTCGCCGCCATGAATCCCTGCCCTTGCGGCTACGCCGGCGATACGCGCAACGAATGCCGCTGCAGCCAGGATCGCATCGACCGCTATCTCGGCCGAATCTCGGGCCCCCTGCTCGACCGCCTCGACCTCCTCATCGAAGTGCCGGCGCTGTCCCACGCCGAACTGCTAGCGGCGCCGAACGCGGCCGACCCGCTATCTCCGGAGATATTACGCGGCCGAGTCAGCGCCTGCCGCGATTTGCAGCAAGGCCGCTCGACCATGCTCAACAGCGAATTGCGTGGAGAGGAACTTGAAAGAACATGCCGGTTGAGCCCGAAACTGAATCGATGGCTTGCAGACACCCTGGAACGACTATCGCTTTCGGCCCGCGCCGCACATCGAATCCTGCGAGTGGCGCGCACAATCGCCGACCTGGAAGACAGCGAAGAAATCCATGAACAACACTTACTTGAAGCAGTCGGCTACCGCCGCTGCCGAATTCTGCGCTCGCTATTCCGCTGAGGATCCATCCTTTGCGGCAAGGCGGCTCTCAAGTTCGGCGACAGTCTCTTCAAGCGCCTGAATGCGCTCCTCAGCGCGCTGCAACGCACGCACCTGAGCATCAAACTCCTCACGGTCGATCGCCGAAAGTTCGGCCACGCCCTCCCGCAACTGCTGCTCAATCTTCCCCCGCAAATCACTCGCAGCCGCCCCCCCGGACTGCAGCAACCCCGTCAACCGCCCACTGATCTCCCCCAACAAATCCCGGTCCCGCATCACCAATCCCACCAATCAAAAGGACATACATCTTAGCATCCAACAGCGTCCCGGATTCCGCACAACGCGAGTCGCCGACGGTTCGAAGCCCCTGCATCGTATTGGTGCAACAACGCACCGGCCAGGGGCTATCTGCTCGATCTCCGGGACGTGTACCTGATCGGTCCCAGATACCGAAAATCAGATAACTCACTGAAATAGATAGAAAAACCGTTTCTGGCACGGAGTCTGCATGAATGGCTGCGCAGTGTCTTGAACACTGTCGACCCGAAATGCCTGAAAGCGAGGAACGACAAGATGAAGTTAGTCACGGCGATTATCAAGCCATTCAAACTGGATGACGTGCGTGAAGCTCTATCCGAAATCGGGGTGCAGGGAATTACCGTCACCGAAGTCAAGGGCTTCGGCAGACAGAAGGGCCATACCGAGTTGTACCGGGGCGCCGAATACGTCGTCGATTTTCTGCCCAAGGTGAAAATGGAAGTCGCCGTAACCGACGGACTGCTGGACCAGGTGATCGAAGCCATTACCTCTTCGGCCCGCACCGGGAAGATTGGCGACGGCAAGATCTTCGTGACCAGTCTCGACCAGGTCCTGCGCATTCGCACCGGAGAAACCGGAGATTCCGCCCTCTAGGCGGGATTCGTATTGGAGGAACAGACACGTGGAAAACCAGATTTTTGAATTGCAGTACGCATTGGACACCTTCTACTTCCTGATATGCGGCGCCCTGGTGATGTGGATGGCCGCCGGCTTCGCCATGCTCGAGGCCGGACTGGTCCGCTCCAAGAACACCACCGAGATACTGACCAAGAATGTCGCCCTGTTCGCGGTGGCCTGCACCATGTATCTAGTCTGCGGCTACCAGATCATGTATGGGAACGGTTATTTCCTGTCCGGCATCACAACCACGCTGCAGATGACCGACGCGGCCGTCGCCGATGTGTTGGCCGAGTCGGCCGAAGCAGGATTCGGCGGCGACGCGGTCTATTCCGGCGCCAGCGATTTCTTCTTCCAGGTGGTTTTCGTCGCCACGGCGATGTCGATCGTTTCCGGCGCGGTGGCCGAGCGCATGAAGTTATGGGCCTTCCTGGCCTTCGCCGTGGTCATGACCGGCATCATCTACCCGTTCGAGGGAAGCTGGACCTGGGGCGGCAACTCGGTCTTCGGGCTGTATACACTCGACTACTACGACTACGCCGGTTCGGGCATCGTGCATCTGGCGGGCGCCACGGCGGCCCTCGCCGGCGTGATCCTGCTCGGCCCGCGCAAGGGCAAATACGGCCCGAGAGGCGAGGCTCGGGCGATCCCCGGCGCCAACCTGCCCCTGGCCACCCTCGGCACCTTCATCCTCTGGATGGGCTGGTTCGGCTTCAACGGCGGTTCGACCCTGAAGCTCGGCGGCATCGGCGTCGCCAACGAGGTCGCCAACGTGTTCCTGAACACCAACGCGGCGGCGGCCGGCGGATTGATCGCCGCGCTTGTCATGGCGAGGCTCTGGTTCGGCAAGGCCGACCTGACCATGGCGCTTAACGGCGCTCTCGCCGGGCTCGTCGCCATCACCGCCGAGCCGGCCGACCCGACTCCCCTGCTGGCCACGATCATCGGCGCCATCGGCGGCATCGTCGTCGTCGCAAGCATCGTCACTCTCGACAAGTTGAAGATAGACGATCCCGTCGGCGCGATCTCGGTGCATGGAACCGTCGGCATCTTCGGCATCTTCGCCGTGTTGCTGTCCGACCCGGACGCCACCTTCATCGGCCAGTTGGTCGGCATGCTGACGATCATGGGCTGGGTATTCGCCTTCAGCTTCGTCGTCTGGCTTGCGCTCAAGGCGGCCATGGGAATCCGCGTATCCGACGAGGAAGAAGAAGAAGGCGTCGACTTCGCCGAATGCGGTATGGAAGCCTATCCGGAGTTCGTTACCCAGTAGCGGCGACGAACTTCACTGTTCTCCCAACTGCGGCGCCCCCGGCAAAGGGGCGCCGCTTTTTTTATCCCATGTCGCCGTAACGGTGTTGCAGGATGGCCAGTATCGCCAGCGGGGCGGTTTCGGTTCGCAGGATGCGGGGGCCGAGGGCGATGACGGCATAGCCGCAACGCGCAGCGAGTTTCAGTTCGGGTTCGGCGAAGCCGCCTTCGGGGCCGGTGACTATCTGCAGGCGATCGCCCGGCAGCGAATCCGGCAGCCGGGCGCTCCCGGCCGGGTCGAACAGCAAGCGTGCGCAATCGGCTTCGGCGGGAGCTTGCAGCACTCGTTCGAGCGGCAGCGGCTCGCTGAAATCCGGGATCCGGAAGCCGCCGGATTGTTCCACCGCGCCGATCGCGATGCGGCGCCAGTGTTCCAGCCGGTTCGCCGAGCGCTCGCGTGACAGTTTCGCCTCGCCCCGGGCGCTGAAGAAGGGGGTGATGCGGCTGACGCCGAGTTCGGTGGATTTCTGGATCGCGGTTGACATGCGGTCGCCGCGGGAGAGTCCGAGGCAGAGTTCGATCTCAAGCCGGGGCGCCACGGGGGCGCGCAGCAGCTTTCCCACACGCAATTCGGCGTGCTTCTTCGCCAGTTGCTCGATACAGGCGACGAATTCGCCGTCGCTTGCGTTGAAGACGTGAACGCATTGTCCCTGCCGCATGCGCAACACGTTGCCCAGGTAGTGGGCGGCGTCGCGGTCGAGGCGCAGCAAGGCGTCTTCCCGCAAGGTAGTCCCGCAATGCAATCGGGTGTGGCGCATGGCTGCGGCCGGCCGGATCAGCGGCCTCTGGCAAGACCGAGGTTTTCCCAGATCCTGCGCACCGGCCCCGCCTGGTTCAGGGAATAGAAATGCAGGCCGGGAGCGCCGCCTTCGAGCAGGCGGCCGCAGAGTTCGCTGACGACCTCGTCGCCATATCTGCGCAGGCCGGCCTCGTCGTCGCCGAAATCGGCGAGCCGGCGCGCGAGCCAATCCGGAATCTTGGCGCCGCACTTGCTTGAGAAGGCGCTCAACTTGTCGAAGTTTGTGATCGGCATGATGCCCGGCACGATGGGTACGTCGATGCCGGCTTCGCCGCAGGAGTCGACGAAGCGGAAATACGAATCCGCATTATAGAAATACTGGGTGATGGACGAATTGGCCCCGGCGTCGATCTTCTGCCGGAAATACTTGATTTCCAGCGCATAGCTGGAAGTCTCCGGATGAAGATCCGGATAGCAGGCAACCTTGATATGGAAGTGGTCGCCGGTATGCCGGCGTACGAATTCGACGAGGTCCCGGGCGTAGAATCCCTTCGACGCGCGCTTCTGCCCGGGCGGAGTGTCGCCGCGCAGGACCACGAGCCGGCGGATGCCCGCGTCGCGATAAACATTCAGCAGGTCCCCGGCGACATCGAGATCCTGGCCCGTGCTCGACAGATGCGGCGCGACTTCCGAGCCCGCCGCGTTATAGTCGAGCACGATGCTTTTCGTGCCCTCCTTGGTCGAACCGCCGGCGCCATAGGTGACGGAAAACGAATTCACGCCGAGCGCGGTCAATTCCTCGTGGACCTGATCGAGCTTGCCGCGGCCTGCATCGGTGCGGGGCGGAAAGAACTCGACGCTGAACTGTGGCGCCATGGCTGCCATGGTGATTGCCGCTCGAACGCGCCTAGTAGCGATAACTTTCGGGCTTGAACGGACCTTCCGGCGACACGCCGATGTATTCGGCCTGTTCCGGGGTCAGCCGGGTCACGACGCCCCCGAATCCTTCGACCATCAGCGCGGCCACCTCTTCATCGAGAATCTTCGGCAACACGGTCAAGGTGATTTCGCGGGAGTCCGCCGGCTGCGCGGCGAATCTGTCTTCGTACAGATGAATCTGTGCGAGTACCTGGTTGGCGAAGGAACCGTCCATGACCCGGGAAGGATGGCCGGTGGCGTTGCCGAGATTGATCAGGCGGCCTTCGGAAAGCAGGATCAGGTAGTCCTCGGGAAATTCCTTGCCGCGGCGGAAAATGCGATGCACCTGGGGTTTGACTTCCTGCCAGTCCCAATGCTCGCGCATGAAGGCGGTGTCGACCTCGTTGTCGAAATGGCCGATATTGCAGACCACCGCGCCGGGCTTGAGTTTCTGCAACATGAAGCGGTCGCAGACATTGGTGTTGCCCGTCGCGGTGACGATCAGGTCGAGGCTGCCGAGCAATTCCTCGTCGATCGCATCGAGCCGCCCGGAATTGACGCCGTCGATATATGGCGAGGCGACCTGGAAGCCGTCCATGCAGGCCTGCATGGCGCAGATCGGATCGGCCTCGGCGATCTTCACGATCATGCCTTCCTGGCGCAGGCTCTGGGCCGAACCCTTGCCGACGTCGCCATAGCCGATGACCAGGGCGTGGCGGCCGGCGAGCAGCATGTCGGTGCCGCGCTTGATGCCGTCGTTGAGACTGTGGCGGCAGCCGTATTTGTTGTCGTTCTTGGACTTGGTGACCGAATCGTTGACATTGATCGCGGGCACCTTGAGCAGTCCCTGTTCGAGCATTTCCTGCAGGCGATGCACGCCGGTGGTGGTTTCCTCGGTGATGCCGTGCACGCCGTCGAGCACTTCGGGATATTTCTCGTGCAACATGGCGGTGAGGTCGCCGCCGTCGTCGAGCACCATGTTGGCGTCCCAGGGCTTGCCGTCCTTCAGGATCGTCTGTTCGATGCACCAGGAGCCTTCTTCCTCGGTCTGGCCTTTCCAGGCGTAGACCGCGACGCCTTCGGCGGCCATGCAGGCCGCGGCGTGGTCCTGGGTCGAGAAGATGTTGCAGGATGACCAGCGCACCTCGGCGCCGAGCGCCATCAGGGTTTCGATCAGCACGGCTGTCTGCACCGTCATGTGCAGGCAGCCGAGAATCTTCGCTCCTTGCAAAGGCTTGCTCGCCGCGTAGCGCCGGCGCAGGGCCATCAGCGCCGGCATTTCGGTTTCCGCCAGGCTGATTTCGCGCCGGCCGAAGCCGGCCAGGGAAATGTCCGCCACCTTGTAGTCCTGATGCAGACTTTCCCGCCGCTTGATCATGAGATTGTTCATGTATCGTGTTCCTCTCCCGTCCGTTTTTTAATGGCTGCTCGCCCGGGCCTTGGGGCCGGCCTCGTAGCGCAGCGCTTCCGCCAGATCGGTTCGTTCCCAGCTGAAATCGGCTTCTTCTCGTCCGAAATGTCCAAAGCTGGCGGTCTGGCGATAGATCGGCCGCAACAGGTCGAGTTGCTCGATCAGTCCCTTGGGCCGCAGTTCGAAATGCGCGCGAATCAATTCGATGATGCGCGCCTCCGGAATCCGGCCGGTGCCGAAAGTCTCGACACTGACCGAAGTCGGCTCCGCCACGCCGATGGCGTAGGAAACCTGGACCTCGCAACGTTCGGCGATGCCCGCCGCCACCAGGTTCTTGGCGACATGGCGCACGGCGTAGGTCGCCGAGCGGTCGACCTTGGAAGGGTCCTTGCCGGAGAAGGCGCCGCCTCCGTGGCGGGCGACGCCGCCGTAAGTGTCGACGATGATCTTGCGCC
This sequence comes from uncultured Pseudohongiella sp., assembly GCA_964622925.1. Classification (GTDB taxonomy): domain Bacteria; phylum Pseudomonadota; class Gammaproteobacteria; order Pseudomonadales; family Pseudohongiellaceae; genus UBA9145. Next base: position 12,149 of record CAZUSL010000047.1, read on the forward strand.
CCGTAAGGCCGCAATCGCCGTGGGGGCCGCCGATTACGAAGCGGCCGGTGGGATTGATCAGGTAACGCGTGTTCTCATCGATCCATTCCGGGGGCAGCACCGGCTTGACGATTTCCTCGATGACCGCTTCCCGCACCTGTTGCAGGGATATGTCTTCGGCGTGCTGGGTGGAAACGACGACGGTTTCGATGCCTTCCGGGCGGCCGTCGCGATAGCGGAAGCTGAGCTGGCTCTTGGCGTCCGGGCCCAGCCAGGGCAGGGTGCCTTCCTTGCGGACCTTCGCCTGCTGCCGCATGAGCCGATGCGAGAAAGTGATCGGGGCCGGCATCAGCACGTCGGTTTCGTTCGTCGCATAGCCGAACATCAGACCCTGGTCGCCGGCGCCCTGTTCCTTCAGTTCGGTTTCGTCCACGCCCATGGCGATGTCGGGCGATTGATGGCCGAGGGCGTTGAGCACCGCGCAACCTTCGCTGTCGAAGCCGAGCGCGGCGCCAGTGTAGCCGATATCGCGGATGACGCCGCGCACGACCGCTTCCACGTCGACAACGGCGGAAGTGCTGATTTCCCCCGCCAGCAGCACCATGCCGGTTTTGACCAGGGTTTCGCAAGCTACCCGGGCTTGCGGATCCTTGCTCAGCAAGGCATCGAGCACGGCGTCCGAAATCTGGTCGGCCATCTTGTCCGGATGGCCTTCGGCCACCGATTCGGACGTAAACAGGCTCGTGTCTGTCATATGGTTCTACCTTCTTGTTACTTGGGACGTATGTCGCGCTTCTTGCTGAACATGCGCATCTGGATCTGGAAGCCGTTGCGCAGTCCGAGGAAGGAGCCTTGCTGGTCCTCCAGGCCCGCCTGGCCGGCCCAGTCGTGCAGGTCGTCGGTGTCGAATCCCAGCCACAGGTCGCCGCAGGATTCGCGCACCCAGTCCTGGTCGTGCCGGGTCAGGTCGCAGATCAGCAAGGTGCCCGAGGGCGCCAGCAGGCGCGCGCAGTCCTTGATCGTCATCGCCGGGGAAGGGATATGGTGCAGCACCATGTCGAAGATGATCAGGTCGAACTGCCGGTCGGTTACCGAACGCGTTTCGCCGAGCAGGAATTCGACGCCCTCGTGTCCGGCCGCGGCGATGGTCGCACGCGCTTTCTCGAGCATGTCGGGCGAGTTGTCGAGGGCGGTCAGGCGCTGGAAGCGTTCCGCGAGTTCGGCGAGCAAGCGGCCTTCGCCCGGTCCGACTTCGAGTACGCGGGCCTGGCGCTCGAGGCCGAGTCCGGCAATGACGTCGTGCAGGTTCTCGGCGTATTGGTCGCGGGCGACGATCAGCCCCTGCTTTTCGCGGAACTTGTCGGCATTGCGGCGGAAGAACTGCAAGGAGGACAGCGCGCGTTCCTGCTGTATCTGCCGGATCTTGCGGTTCTGCGAAGTGGAAATGGGCAGCGTGTCCACCGCTTCGAGGATCTGGCGGCGGCTGTCGGCGAAATCGACGTGATCGTGCACCAGCGCGCGGCGGTAGAAAATCGAAGTGCCTTCGCGCCGCGTCGACAGCAGGCCGGCCTGCAGCAGGATCTTGAGGTGATGACTCAGCGCCGATTGGCGGATGTCGAGGATGCGGCACAATTCGAGGACGCTGAAGGATTCGCTTTTCAGCAGACGCAGGATCTGCAGGCGCAGGCTGTCCGCCAGCGCCTTGTGCAGCGCGGTGAGGGTGAGCAGCGGTTCGGCGACCGGGCGCGGTCCGCTCTCGTACAATATCGAAGCGGGTATGGAGCTCATTGCGGGTTCAGATGGACAAATTGGGAGCGAACGATAGCAGCATTCGAGCCCAAAAACAATCTTTTATCAAAATATTTTGATAAATAAAGCCCGCTGGCATCCCGGGCGCATCTGCGGGACAATAGCCGCCCTCAAAAATGCCCCAAAAGTAAAAC
>CAZUSL010000048.1:0-6672 GCA_964622925.1 uncultured Pseudohongiella sp.
GACGATTGGAGAGAGCACTACAACGAGGTCAGGCCGCATCGGTCATTGGGCAATGCGCCGCCAAAGGCGTTCGCCCGACAGGCAGCCTGAAAGATGGAAATTCCACATTGCAGGTGGTTCTAATCAGGGGTTACGGTCAAATACGATAGCCCTTTTGGTCAGACAAACTTAGGATGGACAGAGGCAACAACTGAGATCTATGTGTATGCTTTCGCTTTCATATTTATACTCTGGACAATTTTCGCCGGAAATTTGGCTGTAAATTATTGGAGAAAAATATTTCCAATTGGAAAATTCATTATTGGAAAAGAAGCAATAACAGAAAGAAACAGAGAGTGGCAGCGTAGAACAGTCCTGACAATACTAGCTACTTCCATAATAGGGGTTTTTGTTTCAATTTAAACGAATTTATGGGACTCCCACTCCATTTCTCGAACCGCCGTTCATCGCATCGTTGGGAACGATGAGCAGTGTGTCCCATCACCGCTCAGTGGGACCCCACTCCAATTTCAGCTTGTGTCACTTATGGGGAAGCTTACGATCGAATGAAGGAGAGCCTCCGTGGACAAATTGAAGTCTCAGAATGCCGACGAGGACGAGCTTTCCGATGAGGAACTGCTTGAGCGCCTCGATTCGGTTGAGGAGGAGTACTTCCCTGCGGAAGTCGTGAACCGCCTGCTGGCGCAGGAGAATCCCGTTACCGTGTATCGGGAGTATCGCGGCATGAGTCTTGCGGAATTGGCCAAGGCTGCGGGAATCGGCGAGAACGAACTAGCCCTGATGGAAAGCGGTTTGCGGGCGGTGCCGGCCTGGCATTTGCCTGCGGTCGCGAAGGCGCTTGGGCTCGACTACGACGATCTTGTCTGATCCGGCGCCGCGTTCCGCGAATCATTCGTATGCCGACATCACAGCCGCTTGATAATCTTTGATTGCTTCAATGATGTTCGCAACGGCTTCTTCTTCTGTTTCTCCTTGAGACCAGCACCCCGGGAGAGCGGGGCAAGCAACGCTGTACCCATCTTCCGACGCCTTGATGACGACTGTATATTTCATGATGTCTCCGGTGAGATTCGAGTCTTGGGAAAGTTGGACTGAAGATGCCAGGTCCGCAGTTTCCCCAAGGTCAAAGCCGCGGGCTACCCGCTTCAAACCAATCGCGCATCGCCTGCATCAGATCAACTGTTGAACCGTCCTGCAAGTCTTCTTCAGAGGCTCCTTCGGAGTGCCGCTTTTTCCGGATCCAGCCACAAAAATCCTCGTATTCAGAGAACACTCGAGACGCTTCTAATCGCTCGAAACCGCCTAGATCCTTGATCCAGTTACACAGCTTCCGAACGGCGGTCGATGGGCTGCCCCCGTGGGATTTTATGTCGAACCCAGCCAAGTCGGAGATTGCGGCCTGATAGCGATACTGCTTTTCTTCCAGGACCAGAAACACTTTCTTGGATAGCAGTTCCGGGCCAAACCGCCGACAGCCGAAATCGATGCCGAGCTCGAATGGCATGTTCAAGCGGTAGTGCTCTCCCGCCGACTGCGCCTGACATCGACTCAGGTCGTGAATGGAATAGCGGGAAGATTTGACCAGTTCGAGAATCTTGTCGATCCTGGTCTCACCAGAGTCGCTACGCTCTGTCGCAATGCGCGGATTTAGCCCCAAACGCAACAAGCAGAACAGCAAGGCTTGAAGTATGGGGGCGTAGTTGACATCAAAGGGGCAATTGACGAATACATTCGTGTTAAAACTCTGGCCTGGCGCCATTTTCCTTATCCCTTGGATGGTATTGGCTCGCTCGCATAGGAGTTCCACTCGCGAATTCTGCCGTCCTCCCCGTGGATGAAGATTTCGGTCCGTTCGCTTCTGGCAATCTTTCTTGCCGCTTCAATTGCTTCCATCAGCGTGTTGTAGCGTCGCCTTGCTCGATTGGCTCCTGTTCTGCGTACAGCCCATTTGCCATCGCGCAACACGACGTGTTGGCCCCCTCTTGGCATAGTTTGGTCCTCGTCTGGTTCCATGTGGCTACAACTGGAATGATACGCCGCGACGGCAACCCCGTCCATTTTTCGACAGCAATCGTCGACGCACCCAATGAAGCTTTGGCGGGAGGGCGGGCTTCGGCTGTGGTAGAGTTGGCGGCGTCTTGCCGAGTATGGTCCGGCGCTTGGTGAAGAGTGAAGATCGTGCCCACGAACAAACAGTTGAGATCCCTGCCTTCGGTCGACCGGGTGCTCAATGCGCCTGAACTTTCCGGGCTGGTCGCGCAATACGGCGCGCAGGCCTGCAAGCTTGCGGCGCAGGACGAACTCGCGCGTTTGCGCAAGGCGTTGCAGGACGGCGACGGGGATGCCGAGGCCCTGGTTTCGGCAGCGGATTTCCAGGACGGGCTGTATGCGGCAGTGCGGCGCAAGCTCGCTGCGGAATTCAGCGCTTCGCTCAAGCCGGTGTTCAATCTCAGCGGCACTGTGGTGCATACCAATCTGGGCCGCTCCGCCTTGCCGGCGGAAGCGGTCGAGGCGATGGCGACGGCGGCGGGCGCCTGCAACCTGGAATACGATCTTGAGGCGGGGCATCGCGGCGACCGCGATCATCATCTCGAAGCGACGCTTTGTGAACTCACCGGCGCCGAATCCGCCACCGTGGTCAACAACAATGCCGCCGCCGTATTGCTCGTGCTCAATACGCTGGCTACCGGGCGCGAAGTCGTGATTTCCCGCGGCGAACTCGTGGAGATCGGCGGCTCTTTCCGCATGCCCGAGATCATGCAAAGCGCCAATTGCATCCTCCGTGAAACCGGAACGACCAACCGCACTCATCTGCGTGACTACGAAAACGCGATCAATGAACGTACCGCGCTGCTGATGAAGGTGCATACCAGCAACTACGAAGTGCGCGGCTTCACCAATTCGGTTTCCGGGCAGGAGTTGAGTCAACTGGCCCGTGAAAATGGATTGCCATTCGTACACGACCTGGGATCGGGCACCCTGGTCGACCTCGTGCGTTACGGTCTGCCGCATGAACCGACCGTAAACGAAGTACTGGCCGAAGGCGTCGACCTCGTCACGTTCAGCGGCGACAAACTGCTCGGCGGACCCCAGGCCGGAATAATCGTGGGCGGGCGGGAACTGGTGGACCGGGTGCGGCGCAATCCCCTGAAGCGCGCCTTGCGGGTCGACAAGATCACCATTGCGGCTTTGCGCGAAGTGCTGAATCTGTACAAGGATCCGCAACGCTTATCGTCCAGGCTGCCCATGCTGGCGGATCTGACCCGCTCGGCGGCGGAAATTCTCGCCCTCGGCGAACGCCTGCTGAAACCCGTGGCCGAGGCGCTCGGGCCCGCTGCCTGCGTTGCCCTGACCGAATGCAAAAGCCAGATCGGCAGCGGCGCCTTGCCGCTCGAACGGCTCGAAAGCACCGCCTTGCAACTTACCCCCATCGCGGAAAAAGGCGGCAAGGACGCGGCCCTGCAGCGACTCGCCGGGCGCTTGCGGGAATTGCCGCGGCCGGTGATCGGCAGGATTCGCGATGGCAGCCTCCTGCTCGATTTGCGCTGCCTGCGCGATGAAGAGCGATTTCTCGCTCAACTGCGTGAATCAGCCCCGCTTGCCTGATCGCGCAGCCTGGAGGTTGACGCCAGGCCGGTATTGCCAAGACCCACTCCGATACGAAAGCTGATCAGGGAAAGCAGCGAAGCCGCCAGCATGATGAACATCAGGGGATATGCTGTCCCATTGTAGACCGCCGCCACGAGCTGAGCCGCAAGGGCCGAAAGCGCCATCTGCAGAAATCCCGTCAGGCCCGAAGCGCTGCCCGCCAGTTTCGGGAACTCATTGATGGCCGCGGCCTGGGCGTTCGGCAGCGTGATGCCGTTGCCGAGCACGGTCAGCGAAACCGGCGCGAACAATGCCAGCGGGTGGCGCCAGCCCGCGAGCAGCAAGGCGAACGCGAGACAGATGCCGGCGATGGCAATCACCATGCCGATCAGCATGAGCCGGTCGATATGCAGCCGCAGGCCGTAATGTCTGGCGATCCAGGTTCCGGCCATGAAGCCGCAAGGCATCATGATGAAATAGTAGCCGTATTCGTTGGCGGGCCTCCCGTAGACCGAAACCAGGATTTCCGGGCCGGCGGCGATGAAACTGAAGAACACGACCGAGACGAAGGCCACGCAAAATGCGTAACCGGAGAAAGCGCGCGAAGACAGCAAATCACCGAAAGTCCGCAACATCGAGCCTACGCCCGCGAAGGGCACCGGTTCCCTGAGCGTTTCCGGCAAGCTGAATCCGGCCATGAACAGCATCGCCAGGCTGAACACGGCGAACGCCGTTCCGATGGACTCCCAGCCGTATCGGATCAACAGTTCTCCTCCCACCGCCGGTGAGAACATCGGGATCACGACCATTACCATGACCAGGGTCGCGATCACGCGCGCCGATTCCGCGGGGCCGTAGATGTCGCGAATGATGGCCCGCGCCAGCACGAGTCCGACGGCGGCGCCGAAGGCCTGAACGAAGCGGCCGATGACGAGCAATTCGATGGTGCCGGCAAAGGCGCATAGCAGGGAGCCGGCGGCGCAGATGAACAGGCCGAGCAGGATGATCGGCCTGCGCCCGAACTTGTCCGAAAGCGGGCCATAGGTCAGCGTGCCGATAGCGATCGCGGCCATCGACAGGCTCAAGGTAAGTTGGGCGACGTCGTCGCTGACGTCGAAATCCTGCCGAATCACGGGAACCGCGGGCAAAAGGATTTGCGTGGCTGAAGGTCCAAGCGCGGAAATCATCGCAAGCAGGACGATCAGCCGCTTTGACAAGTGTGTGCGGTCGGTCACTGGACTGCCGTGAAGTGGTCTAGGTGTGCGCCGGTCAGTTATCCGATAACAGTTCCGGGCTGTTTTCCATGGCCCTGACGCCGTTCGCGAGTATTACGCTCGAGCCGCGCAGGATCGAGCGTTGCGCCTTGCTGATCTCGAATCCGGGCCCGAATGCCCAGGCGTGGAAAGCCCGGCTGGCCTCGCCGGCGTTTCCGGCGGGCGCAGTATAGCATGAGAGGTTTTCGCCTGATCTCGTGCGCAGGCATACGGCGCCGTCGTCGCCCGCTTCGAGCGGGAATCCGTTCTCGTGTTCGCTGAAACGCGGCGAAGCGCGCAGGACATCCGCAAGTTCACGAGAAAGCCCTCCGCCTGAGACGCGCAGGCTGACCGGCAGTTCGATGCCGAGCCGGCGGCTGACGCCGGGGTCGGCGCGAAAGGCGTTTTCGAAATGTTCAAGCGCTGGTTCGTATTCACCGAGGCGCCAATGGGCGTCGCCCATGCGCGCCGCCACGCGAGCGCGCAAGAGCGCTTCCTCGCCGGGCAACTCGGCCAGGGCGCGGGCGCCATGGTCGATTACCGCGGTTTCATCGCCTTCTATTGCCGCCGCCTCGGTGAGCCAGGAATGGTAATAACCGGTATTGAGTTCGAACGCGCCGGCGGCAAGCGCTTCGTCAAGCGCCCTGCGCACGACGCCGGCGCCGATCATGCGCACGAGTTCGGGCTCGATCCATTCAGGGATGTGTACATCGAGAGGAGCATAGGGCCGCAGCCGGTTGAGCAGGATTTCCGGGCGGGTGAACAGCGAGGCCGCGAAGCGTTCCGAGCGCCAGGCGGAAAACAGCAGCCCCGACGCATCGATGCGAGCCTTGAGCGCGCCGGCCCAGCCGTCGCCGGCCGCTTCCTCGAGACGCACCTGGTATTGCATACGACTGGCGATGGCGTTGATCAGGGCCGCCATGGCGTCCTTCTGGAAGTCGTCGGCGCTATAGGAGCCGTTGCGGTCCGGCTGGTTCAGCGCGGTCGCCGACAAAACGGCGGCGTCCTCGGCATAGCCCGCGAGCAACATGAACGCGGCGCTGACCATGTAATGTTCGGCCCGGTTCATGACGCCGACGATGGGCTTCTGGTTTTCGCGCCAGATCAGCATGCGGTCGAGCGCCGCGCGGGCATCAATGAAGCGGCCCTGGCTCATGGTCAGATAGAGCTTGTAGACCCAGGGGTCGGCGACGCTGTCGGGATTCAGATTGCGGGTGGCGCGGTCGAGATATTCCTCGGCGGCGTCCATCCGCAACAGCGACAACGCGACTTCCGAAGCATTCGTCAGATACACGGTATCGCCCGTGCTCGACCGGGCGGCGAGATTCTCGTCTTCGCTGATCGCCCGGTTGCAGACCGCCATGGAATTGACCGGCGCCAGGCTGGCGAGTTCCACCGCGCACAAGGTATTCCAGGCGCGCGCCCGTTCGCGTTCGTTCTCGCTGTTTTCCAGCACGGCCATGGCGCTGGCGCGGGCGGCGTCGTACTGCTTCAGCTTGAGCAGCGGCCAGCCGCGGAAGGACTCGATGTCCTGGCCGTAGATTTCCTCGATCTTGTCGAGATACTCGAGCGCGCGCAGTTGGTCGCCCATGAGCTGGTGGACGTTCGACAACTGGCTCAGGGCCAGGTAGTGCCACTGGATGTTGCCCGACTCGACGGCTTCGTTTATGTCGGCGTATCCGGTAAGGCTTTCTGCGCGATTGAGATGGAACAGGGCGCGGGCGAGATTGCCTTCTCCGGTGTAAAGCACTTCCGCGAAAGAGAATTGCGCCGCCGGCGAATCCGGCTGCAGGCGAATCCATTCCTCTGCGAGTTCCCGCGCCCTGACGTT
>CAZUSL010000049.1:0-3266 GCA_964622925.1 uncultured Pseudohongiella sp.
CCGGCCCGGTCTGCTGCTCGCGGATATAGGCGCGGTATCCGGCTTCCAGCAATTGCGACAGCAGTTCTTGCGCTTCGTCGTCGCCGGGGAACAGTCCCATCCGCAAGCTCCAGCCGCGCGGCAGGCCGCGTTCGTCGAGAATGGGAATCTCCCGCCAGGCATCGTCACTTTCGGTGCGCGCATCTTCCACGGCGCGCGCTTCCGTGGGCACGTTGATCGCCGGAGTGCTGGAAAGTATCACCGGCCTCGATTGCTCGGGTTCGGGCAGCACCGGTACCGACGGCGGCGGCGGAATCCTGCTCGGCAATTGCGGCTGAACCGTATCCTGGGGGTCGAAAATCATGGGCAGGAAGATCAGTCCCAGCGCGAGAACGGTCACGGTAAGGGCGATGCTGGTTCGGATGTTCTGCTTCAATGATTCCGCCTCCCGCCCGCCGTGGTTAATGGCCGGACAGCCGCGACCGTATGGAAGGAACCGGTTACCACGACCAGATCAGACCCCGAATCGACCGCCCGGCGATATGCTGACGCTACCGAGTCCACGGCTGAGACCGCGGCCCCGGGCAAGCTTTGCCGCAAGCGCGAACGCAGTTCGGCTGCGGTCATGCCGCGGGAATCTTCGACTTCAGCAATATACCAGACATCGACCTGGGCGCTTAAGACAGCCGCCATGCCTTCTATATCCTTATCCGCCAGCGCGGCGAGAACTGCAGCAACCTTGCCGCGCGGTTCGCGCCCGGCCCGGAATTCGGCAATCTTGTCCGTGAGCAATCGCGCGGCGGCAGGGTTATGCGACACGTCGAGCAACACCGGCAATCCACCGGCCCGGTCGCGGCGCGATTCAAGCCGGCCCGGCAGCCCCGCTTCGAACTGGGCGCCACGGATTCCCTTTTCGTTTACCGGCAATGGCGAAAGATGAACCGCCTGCAAGGCAGCGGCCATGGCAGGCAATGGCAGGCCGGGTTTTTCCAGGCCGCCGATATGAATCTCTCCATCCTCATTCCGACCCCACCAGGACCATCCCCGGGTATCGATGCTTGCTCCGAAATTTCTTCCCCGGCGGAACATCGGCGCCCCCAGATCCCCAGTGCGCTTCACGACGCTTGCCGGCGGATCCGCATCGCAATAGACCAATGGCGCACCGGGGCGCAGAATGCCGGCCTTTTCGGCGCCGATCAGCTCCCGGCTGCCGCCGAGCCATTCCTGGTGATCCAGTTCGATATTGGTAATCAGCGCGACATCGGCATCGATGATATTGACCGCGTCCAGGCGCCCGCCCAGCCCGACTTCAAGGAGAAGCGCGTCCAGCCGTTCGCCTGCGAAGATATGCAAGGCGGCCAGGGTGGAGAATTCGAAGTAGCTGAGACTGATCCCCTCCCTGGCCTGTTCGACTTCGGCAAGGGCGGCGCAGATCGCCTCGTCTGCGCATTCGGTTCCGCAAAGGCGAATGCGTTCGTTGTAACGCTCCAGATGCGGCGACATGTAACTGCCGGTGCGCAGGCCCGAACCCAGCAGAATCGCTTCGATCGCCGCCAGCGTGGAGCCCTTGCCATTGGTTCCGGCAATGGTGAATACAAAAGGCGCGGGCCGCGCAAGCCCCATGTTTTCGGCAACGGTCCGGACGCGTTCGAGGCCGAGCTCCATGGCGCGCGGGTGCACGGTAGCGATATGAGCCAGCCATGCGGAAAGGTTCACTTAGTGCGCTGTCCCGCAATAATGTTGCCGGCGCCTCAGTTCACCGATCGCCGGAACCAGCCGAGCTTGTCGAGCAGCGAAGCGATGCGCTCGCGCAAGTCGCGGCGATGCACGATCATGTCGACGGCGCCATGTTCGAGCAGGAATTCGCTGCGCTGGAAACCTTCGGGCAATTTCACCTTCACGGTCTGGCGAATGACGTCGGGGCCGGTGAAGCCGACAAGGGCGTTGGGTTCGGCGATATTGACGTCGCCCAGCATTGCCAGGCTGGCGGATACGCCGCCGTAAACCGGGTCCACGAGAACGGAAATGTACGGCAGACTGTATTGACGCATTCTTTCGAGCGTCGCTGCGGTCTTCGCCATCTGCATGAGAGAGATGAGCGCTTCCTGCATTCGGGCGCCGCCACTGGTCGAAAAACACACCAGCGGCAACTCTTCCCTGATGCAGATATTCACCGCCTGGGCGAACTTTTCGCCTACCACCGCCCCCATCGAGCCGCCGATGAAGCCGAACTCGAACACCGCCACCAACAGCGGGGTTCCCTGGAGTTTGCCTTTCACGATTACCAGGGCGTCTTTTTCCCCGGTCGCTTTTTGCGCGCTGCCAAGGCGGTCGCGATAGCGTTTCAGATCCCTGAACTTGAGCAGGTCCACCGGCTCGATGTCGCCAAGCAGTTCCTGGCGGTCGTCCTCGTCCAGGAAAAGATCGATCCTGCGGCGGGCCGATATGCGCATGTGATGGTCGCATTTGGGGCAGACGTCATGATTTTCGTCGAGACTCTTGCGATACAGCATGGCGTCGCAGCGGGGGCATTGCTTCCAGACCCCTTCCGGCACGGTGGACTTGCGCGTGCCCGCCCCGGCCGTCGAAATCGACGGCAAAATCTTGTCTATCCAGCTCATGAATTCCGCTCTCCCTTCTCCACCCCCTGCCCCTGACGCGCGTCCAGCGCCTGTCGCACCGCGCCGATCAGCGCAACGGCCTCGCGAATGCGACCCGCTTTCCGCCCGGAATCCCGCGGCAACTGTCCGATGCGTTCCACCAGAGCGCTGCCGATAATGATCCCGTCTCCCGGTTCACTCATGGCCAGGGCGGTTTCGACATCCCGGATGCCGAATCCGATGACCAGGGGCAATGCGGTCCATCCCCTGATCCTGGCGATGTTTTCAGCCACCGACTCTCGATCTTCCAGGGCAGCGCCGGTAACTCCCTTGAGGGAGACATAATACAGATAACCGCTTGTGCATTCGATGATTTCTTTCGCCCTGGCCGCGGTGGTAGTAGGCGAAACCAGGAAAATCCTGTCGATTTCCCGGCCCGAGAGCAATGCCGGCAGGTCGCCGGCTTCCGCCGGCGGCATGTCGACCACGAGCACTCCATCGACGTCCGCACGGGCGCAACGCTCAGTGAATTCCGCATAGCCCATGATTTCGATCGGGTTCAGATAGCCCATCAGGACGATCGGCGTTTGCGTGTCGCTGGCGCGAAAGTTCGCGGCCAGTTCGAGTACCCCGTCCAGGCTCGCACCGCCTGCCAGGGCGCGCTCGACGCCGCGCTGAATCGCCGGG
>CAZUSL010000050.1:0-19756 GCA_964622925.1 uncultured Pseudohongiella sp.
CCCTTGCAGCTTGGAAAACGAACGAACGCCGGGATACAATCCGTCATGGGCGGGGTGTCCTTCGATATCAGCCTAACTAACTGAATTATATCGAAATACGGGCGCCCCGCCCGCCTCACTCATGCAATATTCGGGCTAAAGCGATGATTCGCGTTGTAAGTTGGAACATAAACAAGAAGCAGGAGCCGTGGCGTGTGCTTGCGGCAATGGCTGAGCGAGGCGAGGCCGACATCGCGCTGTTGCAGGAGGCCGGCAGTCCACCCGCGGAGGCGTCCGGCCTGATCGAATACGACGATCAGATTTTCTGGAATCGGAATCTCTACGACCGTTGGCCCCTCGTCGTACGCTTGTCCGACCGGGTACGGGTAGAGTGGCTGCGTCAGGCGCCGCCGAACAGCGACCTGGACGAACGCACCATCGGTGTGAGCGGAATCGGAACTCTCGCTGCGGCAAGGGTAATCCCCCGCGACCGGCCTCAAAACATTTTTCTCGCATTTTCCATGTACGCGCGATGGATGCGGGCGCATCCGACCACTGGAAAAAGCTGGATTTATGCGGGCGGCTCAGCGCACCGAATCCTTTCAGACCTGTCGGTTTTTATTGACTACATGAATCCAAACGAACAGAGGATTCTCGCCGCTGGCGATTTGAACATGTTTTTCGGCGCAACAGGCAAAGAGCTGTCGGTCCCCGAAAGGGAAGAAACCGTCTGGACCCGCTTCAAAGCCCTCGGCCTCGAATTCATCGGCCCCCAATCACCCAACGGCAATCCCGCAGCAACACGACAACCTGACGTCCCCACCGACTCCCAAAACGTTCCGACCTACCACACAATCCACCAAACCCCAGCCAAAGCCAACCGTCAACTCGATTACGCCTTCGCATCCCGCGGCTTCCACAACACAATCAGCGTCCGTGCTCTGAACAAACCCAACGAATGGGGCCCAAGCGACCACTGTAGACTGATGATTGAAGTTGCTTGAGAAAGTTCGCGCCCGTCATCGCATAAAAAGCTGCACTTCCCTGAGCAACTCGTCTTCGAAAGGCTCGAAGTGGCCTTCGAGGCGAGCCGCGCCTACGGCATCGCGGTAACGGACGAGGGAAACCGCTAGCGCTGCGGCCGCTACTGCAATCTCGTCGCGCAGGTCGTCGATGCGGTCGCTCATCGAGGCGATTTCGTTGCGCTTGGCCGTGACTTGTTCGTCGGTCAGCGGGTCCTGCTCAAGCGAGCGTTCTTCCGCTGTTCGGCGGTTGCGCAGTTCGTCCAACTCATCTCGTTTCGATCTGATCAGATAGGAGCTGGTGCGGAGATTGTCCAATGAATTATGGACATCGCGCCCGAGTTCGAAGTTCCGCCGGAAATCGGCGGCGAGCGCGGGCGGACAATCCGCTTCTAGTTGACGGCCGATGCGCCCTTCGCGGTAACCGTTGTCCGGCGTGCAATAGAGTAACAGGCCATTCTCACGGCCAGCCACGTAAGCCTGTACATCAGGCACGACGCCATACTCCGCGCAGTCGCGCCGATAGTCGTCGAGCACATCGAGCCCCCTGCCCTGCTGGCCGTCAATTTCGCCAACGACAGTCCAGCTGGCGTTCAGGCACTCTTCCTGAGACATCGAGGCACAGCCCTGTAACAAGACTGCAACCAGCAACCACAATGTGAAGTCTCGGGTACCCCGATTCATGCTTTTTTCCTCACTAACCCGCAATAGGTGGCTCACCAAAACGGTTCGCGTCAGCATCTCCCGGCAATACCAACCAGTAAATCATGACCGCGAGGCTGCCAAGCAAGAACAGAATACCGACGATGAGAACCATAATCCCTCTTTCTGGCCGCACAAGAAATTCGACCAATGTTGCCATACCCGGGGGCATCCAGAACCACCAGCCACTCCGGCCAGTATCGTGCAAGCGTCTGAAACTGACGGCAATGTAGGGCAGAACAAGCACAAGCGCGGCGCCATACCATACATATTCGCCGTACATTTCGGCCACGAGAGAGTTGTTTATTTCTTGTTGCGACGCAACGCTGACGCTCCATGCAAATTTGCCGACAGGTTCGGCCACCTGAAGAACCAGAATATTCAAGCCAGCAAACCACCAGTATTCGCTGCGTGAAGCACGGCCGCCAAATGTTGCATACTTGTGCATGCATGTCGTCACTGACTGTTGGAAATTCAAAAGTGGAACTCCTATGAATCTGCCCCGTTTGCCTGTCGCCCTCTTTTGCCTGCTGACCAGTGCCCACGCATTGGCGGCAAGCGAAGCCGATTGCCGGCGTTTGCTCGATGCTAACCTGCCCGACACCAGCTTAACCAGCGCTGAAGTCCAGGCCGGGAACTCATTTGTCCCGCCGGGAGCGGACAGCGCCATGCGGCACCCGGCTTTCTGCCGAGTGGCGGGCGTTACCGAGCCGGCGGTCCGCTTCGAGGTTTGGCTGCCTATGGCAGATTGGAACGGCAAGTACCAGGGCGTCGGCAACGGCGGCATGGCGGGCACGATCAGTTATGTGGCGATGGCGGGGGCCTTGCAGCGCGGATACGCCACGGCGAGCACCGACACCGGTCATGAGGCCGGCCCGATACCTTTCGATGCGTCCTGGGCTTCAGGCCGGCCCGACCTGATCGCCGATTTCGGCCATCGTTCGCTGCATCTGACGACGCGCAACGGCAAGACGCTCACGGAAGCCTTTTATGCCGAACCGCCGGCATACTCGTATTACGTCGGCTGCTCCAAGGGCGGCCAGCAAGGTCTGATGGAAGCGCAACGCTATCCCGGCGATTTCGACGGCCTGGTCGCGGGTAATCCGGCGAACGACTGGACGCGATTCTATGCCGGCGCCCACTTGTGGTATTCGCTGGCGATGCTGGCCGACGAGGAAGCCTGGATTCCTCCGAGCAAACTGCCCGCGTTCGGCGCGGCGGTGAACAGGCATTGCGACGCCCTGGACGGCATCGAAGACGGCATCCTGATGAACCCGCTGGCCTGCGATTTCGAACCGCGGCAATTGCAATGTCCGGCAGGCGCGAACAACGATTCCTGTCTGACCCCCAAGCAAGTCGGCGCAGTAGAGAACATCTGGTCCGGCGTACGCGATTCCTCGGACGAACTCGTCTATCCAGGCCTGGTTCCCGGCGGTGAAGCGGCGCCTGGCGGCTGGGAAACCTGGGTGACCGGCTCCGCGCCCTACCGCTCTCTCCATTGGCTCGGCGGCGAAGGCTTTTTCCGCTGGTTCGTGTTCGACGATCCGGACTGGGATTTCACCAGCTTCGATTACGACGCCGACCTGCAATACGCGCTGGAGAAAGTCGGGGGCGAAGTGGACTCCGACGACCCGGACCTGCGACCGCTGCGCGACAACGGCGCGAAACTCATCGTTTATCACGGCTGGAGCGACCCGGACATCTCTCCGATCGCCAGCCTGAATTACTACGACAGCGTGGTAGACGTGGTCGCGGCTGACATGCCCGGCGCGAGCCGGGAGGCTGCGCTTGCATCCACGAGGGATTTCTTCCGCCTGTTCATGATTCCCGGCATGGGACATTGCCGCGGCGGGCCCGGACCCGACCGCTTCGACGCGCTCAGCGCGCTGGAGGACTGGGTGGAACGAGGCGTCGCGCCCGAGCGCATCGTCGCGAGCAAGATCGAAGACGGCGAGGTAGTGCGTTCGCGGCCGCTTTGCCCGCATCCCGAAGTCGCCGTTTATGACGGCAGCGGCAGCACCGACGCCGCCGAAAATTTCTCCTGCCGCGTACCGGATTGACCGCAATGTCCTGGCAAAAGGAAATTGACGAACTGCGCAAGCGGGAAGCCATCGCCCGGGAGATGGGCGGGGCCGAGCGCGTCAAGCGCCAGCACGACAATAATCGCCTTACGGTGCGCGAACGCATCGACGAGCTGGTGGACGAAGGCAGTTTTCACGAGATCGGCGCCATCGCCGGCCGCGCGGAGTACGACGATGCGGGCGAGCGCAAGTCTTTCGTGCCGACCAATTTCGTACTCGGCACGGCGGACATCAATGGCCGGCGCGTGGTCGTCGGCGGCGATGACTTCACCGTGCGCGGCGGCGCGGCCGACGCCAAGGTCGGCGACAAATCCGGTTACGGCGAGAAATACGCCCTCGAAATGCGCCTGCCGCTGGTCCGCCTGATCGACGGCAGCGGCGGCGGAGGCAGCGTCAAGACGATCGAGCTGGTGGGTTATTCGTATATCCCCGCGCTGCACGGATTCGACACGACGATGGAATTGATGGGCCATGTGCCGGTGGTCTGCGCCTGCATGGGTTCGGTCGCGGGTCTCGGCGCGGTGCGCGCGACGATTTCCCATTTCTCGCTGATGGTGAAAGACAGCAGCCAGGTGTTCGTGGCCGGTCCGCCCGTGGTCGAGCGCAGCTTCGGCAAACCCGTGGGCAAGAACGAACTCGGCGGCTCCGAAATCCACGCCCATGGCAGCGGCGCCGTGGACAACGAGGTAGAAAACGAGCAGGAGGCTTTCGAACTCATTGCGCGTTTCCTCTCCTACATGCCGCAGAACGTCTGGGAAACGCCGCCGCGCGGCGCGACCGACGATCCCGCCGACCGGCGCGAGGAATCGCTGATCGGCGTTATCCCGAGAGACCGGCGCGAGATGTATGCGGTACACGACATCATCGATGCCATAGTCGACCGGGATTCCTGGTTCGAAATCAGTCCTGGCTATGGCCGCGCGCTGGCTGTGGGCCTTGCCCGCCTGCATGGCCGGCCCGTCGGCGTCATGGCGAATGACTGCCGGCATCACGGCGGCGCCGTCGACGCCGCGGCCTCGGAAAAGATGATGCGCTTCATCGACCTTTGCGACACCTTCCACCTGCCGGTGGTCAACCTGGTCGACAATCCGGGCTTCCTGATCGGCATCGAAGCCGAAGAAGCCGGCACGGTGCGGCTCGGCAGCCGCGCGTTGCTGGCGATGTACCAGTCCTCGGCGCCCTGGATTTCGGTAATCATCCGCCGCTGTTACGGCGTGGCGGGAGCGGGTCACGGCAAGTCGCACGGACTCAATTTGCGTTATGCCTGGCCTTCGGCGGACTGGGGTTCGCTGCCGATCGAAGGCGGAGTGCAGGCGGCCTACAGGCGGGATATCGAATCGGCGCCTGATCCGGATGCCCGGCGCAGAGAGCTGGAAGACATGATGGAGGTCTATCGCTCGCCACTGCGGACGGCGGAGGCATTCGGCATCGAGGAAATCATCGATCCGCGGGATACGCGGCCGCTGCTGTGCGACTGGGTCGAACTTGCCTGCAAGATCACCGCAACCCAGACCGGCCCCAAGCACCGCATCATTCGAAATTAGTTGAACCGGGATTATTCCATGGCGCCGGCGGCTTCGAGGAGCGCTGCTACGGAAGCGTAGCGGCGTTCCCTGGCGAAGACGAGGGCTGTCTGGCCGTTGGCGTCGGCCCCAACCAGGCCGACGCCGGCTTGCAGGGCGATGCTTACGGCTTCGCGGACGAGGTCTTCCTGGCTGCGGTCGAGTTGGCCCGCGCGGCGTTCGGGTGTGCCCCAGCTCAGGCGCAGGCGGCGGTGGCCCATGCCGGCGGCCGCCATGAGCAGGTTTATTTCGCCTTCTGCGGCCTGGTAGTTTTCGCCGCGGCGCTGGGCGGGGTAGCTGACGTTGTTGACGGTGAACGGGTCGGCGCCGGCGGCGAGCAAGGCGCGCATGATTTCGGGCTCGGCGAAGCGGGCGGCAAGCCAGAGCGGGGTCGAGCCGATCAGGGCGTCGTGGAAGTTGTAGTCGGTGGTCTGGCGGCGGACCGGGGTCGGTTTTTCGATGACTGCTTCGGTGTCGGCGCCATGGGCAAGCAGGACTTCGACGGCGGCCAGGTTGCCGCGCAGCACGGCGGCGTGCAAGGCGGTGTGGCCCGGGCCGTCGCCGTTCACGTCGGCGCCGGCCTCCAGTAACGATTCCAGCAAAGCGGGATTGCCGCCGTGGACCGCCATGATCAGCGGCGTCGTGCCAAAGGCGTTGCCCGCGTTGATCTCGCTGCCGGCCGCGACGAGCAATCGCGCCGAACGCAGGTCGCCGGCGCGGGCGGCGAACATCAGGGCGGTGTTGCCGCCCTCCTCGATCCAGTACATGTAGGCAGGATGGCTGTCCTGCTCCTTTTCGGACTTGACGAATTGTTCGCGCACGAGCGAGCGGGCGTGGACGTCGGCGCCGAATTCGATCAGTGCCGCCACGGCTTCGGCGTGGCCGCTATTCGCCGCCCACATCAGAGCGGTCTGTTCGCGTGTAACCGCGGCGTCGGGGTCCGCGCCCGCGGCGAGCAGCGCTCGCACGACATCGCCATTGCCGCTTTGCGCGGCGGTCATGACGATGGTTTCACCGGAAAAAAGCGCGATATTGGGGTCGGCCCCGGCTTCGAGCAGCAGGTCCGTCATTTCCAGGCTGCCGTTTTCGGCGGCGAGCCAGAGCGGGGTGACGCCGAGATCGGTGGTGGCGTTGACGTCCGCGTCCGACTCGATCAGCAGGCCGGCGGCCGCGGCGTTGTCGTGATAGCTCGCCCAATGCAGGGCGGTGCTGCCGTCGCCGTAGATGGCATCAGGATTGACGCCGTCTTCGACCAGGGCCCGCAGGCGCTCCCAGTCGGCGTCTTTCGCCGCGCTGACGGTCGGCGGCATGACCTGGGCGAAGGCCTGGGCCGCAAACAGGCATGCGGCAATCAGGAACAGCGATCGCAAGTCACGCATTGGCATGATCGCCGCGCCCGGTCAGATCGTGATGGGCCCGGTACTGCCGCCCAGTTGGTCGATGTGGACGCCGAACTTCGACAGCAGGCTCAGATGCAAATCCGCCATGGTCGGCTCTTCGGGGTAATGCAGATGTTCGCCGCCACGGAGCCAGCCGGCGCCGCCGCCGAGCAGGAGCACCGGCAGGTTGTTGCCCGCATGGAAGGTGCTGTTGGAGATGCCGCCGCCATAGAGAATCGTCATATTGTCGAGCAGGCTGCCGTCGCCGTCGGGAATCTCCGCCAGCTTGTCGAGATAGTTCGTGAACAGGCTGACGTGGTAGGTATTGATCTTCGACATGCGCTCGATCAGTTCCGGCGCATTGTTGTGGTGCGACAGCGGATGGTGCGCGTCGGGCACGCCGATCTGCGGGTACGGCCGTGCGCTCTGTTCCTTGCTCATCATGAAGGTGATGACCCGGGTCAGGTCGGTCTGCAAGGCTAGCACCTGCAAGTCCTGCATCAGCGCCATGTGGTCCTCGAACTCCGGCGGCACGCCCGCGGGCTGGTCGAGTTCCGGCAGTTCCATGTCGATTTGCTCTTCGGCCTTCTGGATGCGCCGCTCTATGTCGCGCACCGACTCGGCATAACCGCCGACGAGATGGCGGTCTCCGGCGCCGAGTTTCGATTCGAGCGCATTCAATTTGTCGAGTACCGCATCGAGTATGCTCGACTGCTGTTGCAGCCGCGCCGCGCGCGCCTCCTTCGCCGTGCTGCCGCTGTCGCCGAACAGCCGCTCGAAAACGGCGCGCGGATTGTGTTCGGTGGGCAGCGGTTCGGTCTTGCCGCGCCATGACAGGGTGTGGGTGTACACGCAACTCAGGTTGACGGTGCAGGCGCCGGCGAGCGCCGGAGCGTCCATCGACAATTCGAGCGAGGCGACCTGGGTTTCCCGGCCGAGCTTGTCGGCGAGCAACTGGTCCATTGAAACGTCGGCGAGAATTTCGGTCTCGTTGCGGCCGCCGCGGGTGACGCCGGTCAGGAAGGAGCCGCCGGCGCCGGCGTGGGCGATGTTCCAGTTGGCCTTGAGGCCGGAGAACACGAGCATCTTCTCGCGGTATTTCGCCAGCGGCTCGAGTACCGGTGTCAGCTCGAAATCCTTGCCGAAAGTGGCCGGCGACCAATATTCCATCGCCATGCCGTTCGGGATGTAGACGGTCTGGAAGCGATGCGCGGGGGCCGGCGCCTGGGCCAGGGCCGGGACCATGGCATCGAGCATGGGCAGCGCGAGCGCCGCACCGGCGCCTTTCAGCAAGCTGCGGCGCGATAGCGATTTACCGGTCAGGAAGGGCGTCGCGTTCTGCCTGGAATTCATTTTTGTCAGCCTCTTTGGTTGGCTGTTCGGACCATTGTACTGCTATCTGGATAATCCGCCAGTTGCAGTTGTAACTTGGTTTGCCGCTGCAAGCGGCGTTTCTTCGGACACGCGGCTCATGCGAAACGGCTCGCTCCGGACTATGCCGAGCACGATTGCGGACCAGCGATAATCCTGTTCGGCGGCCTCGCGCACGATGCGCCGGATCACCGGCTGATCGTAGTATTCGACCCTGCGTCCGAGGGCATAGGTCATCAACTTCTCCGTCACGGTATGAGCGAACTGGTCGGGGCGGTCGAGCATCCAGTCGCGCAGGTCGGCGAATCCGCTGAACTCGACGCCGCCTGGATAAGTGCCGTCAGGATCGACTGGATTGCCGGCCTCGTCAAAGTCGCGCCAGGCGCCGATCACGTCGAAATTCTCCAGTGCGAACCCGAGCGGGTCGATGATCACGTGGCAACTCGAACAGACCGGATCCACGCTATGCTGGGCCAGCCGCTCGCGGATCGATTCCGGCGCCACGCCCCCTGCCTCGGCCAATACCGGAACGTTCGGCGGCGGGGGCGCGGGCGGCGTGCCCAGCAAATTGTCGAGCAGCCATTTGCCGCGCAACACCGGCGAGGTTCGCCCTGGATAGGAAGTCACCGCCAGCAGGGCGCCGTTGCCCAGCAAACCGCCGCGTTTGCCGGTATCGGAAATCTCCGCCTTGCGGAAGCGGCTGCCGTAGACGCCATCGATGCCGTAATGCCGCGCCAGTCGTTCGTTGACGAAGGTGTAGTCGGCGCCGAGCAGGTCGAGGATGCTCGCGTCGTTGCGCAAGGAATCGGCGATGAACATTTCGGTTTCGCGCCCGAAGGCCTCGATCAGGCTGACGTCGTATTCGGGGAAGATGACGGTATCGATCACCACCTCGTCGAGCCGGCGCAGGTTCAGCCATTGCGCGGCGAAATCCTCGACCAGCGTCTCGATTGCGCGCCGGTCGGCGAGCAACCGGCGCGCCTGTTGTGCATAAACGTTCGGAACGGAAAGGCGGCCCGCTTCGGCCAGACGCAGCAAATCCTCGTCGGGTGCGCTGCTCCAGAGGAAGTAAGACAGCCGCGAGGCCAGTTCGAAGTCGCTCAGTTCATGGACGCCGCCGGCCTGCGCAGGCCGCTCGTAACTGCGAACGAGAAACTCCGGGTCGGAAAGCAGGTATTCGAGCGCGAACTGGATGCCGGCATCGAAACCGCCCCCTTGCTCCCGCCCCTCGCGGAAGAAGCCGAGCAGCAAGTCGGTGTCGCCTGAGTCGACCGGCCGCCGATAGGCGCGCCTGGCCATGGTGGTAAGAATCTCGCTTGCACAGGCGAGTTCCTCGGCCCCGCTGCCGGGATAGCACGAAAAGATATGCGCCCGGCTGGGCGAATCGGCATTCGCTGCAGAGTTCCCGTAAGGACCGCCGATTTCGATGGCGTGCACCTTCTGGTAATCGAGATAGACTTCGTCGTTCGCCAGCAGCCGGCCGCCCTGGTTCGGCTGCGGGACGCCCTCCTCGTCGACTTGCTGACGCACGTAGGAAGCGGTCACCACGTGGGGTCCGGCGGTAACGGGCGCGACCACCTCAAGCCCTTCGCCCGCCCCGTACAACATGTATTGTTCCCAGTCGACGCTGCCGGATTCCCCGGTTCCCGTGAAACTGAGCGGCGCGGGAATTCCCGGCGCGTCGCCGCCGACGCTGAAGCGTTCGAGCAGGCGGCCGTCGAGGCGAATTTCGAGCATCTGCTCCCAGCCGAGTCCCTTGATGTAATCCTGGTAGTTGGTTTCGAGTTGCACGCTGATCCGGTAGTCGCCGTCAACCGGAAAATAATGTTCTGCGGAGACGCCGCCGCGGGAGCCGAAAGGCATGTCGTCGTTCTGCCGCCAATCCTGGCTCATGTACAGGGGAATTTCGTAAGTTGTCGCGGTTGGCCCCGCCGGCGGCAGACCGACCGCGAGCCGGGTCACCTGCCGCGCCACCGACATGTAGCGCTCCATATGGGCGGTGGTGAAAGGCAGCGAGGCGGCGATATTGTCGAAACTGCCGTCGGCGGTGGGGTCGCCCGGCAACAGTTCCATTACATCGACATCAATCCCCAATAACTCATTGATTGTATTGTTGTATTCGTATCGATTCATCCGATGCAGCAGTGTCACCCGGCCCGGATTCGGATCGGCGGCCCAGGCCGCGTCGAGTTCCGATTCGAGCCAGGACGTCATGACTTCGTACATCTCGAACGGCGGCCGCGGCATGCCTTCCGGCGGCATCATGTGCGCCCGCAATTTCTTCACCATGCGCTCGAGTTCGTCGGCAAATTCACCGGGACGGCTGAAATCGACGCTCTGCAGGGAAAGCTCGGCCTCCCGCAGAAAATCGTTGTGGCAAGCCAGGCAATAAGTGTTCACCGTCCGCCGCATTTCCGCCGCCGAAAACGCAGCATCCTGGGCCACTGAAGCCGTAACGCCCAAAACGCCAAAAAGCAAACATGGGATAGCAACAATCCTGGCTGTAAGTCCCAGTCGGGTGGCGCCACCCGACGGCGACGGATCGAGGCCACGTTTCACTGGGAGATCTCGCGCAAATACAACTCTTCCAGAAACTCCAGTTG
This sequence comes from uncultured Pseudohongiella sp., assembly GCA_964622925.1. GTDB lineage: Bacteria > Pseudomonadota > Gammaproteobacteria > Pseudomonadales > Pseudohongiellaceae > UBA9145. Next base: position 10,700 of record CAZUSL010000050.1, read on the forward strand.
CTCCGCCTTTGGATGCACCGCGGCCCGCACCTCGGTATCGAGAATCTGCACCACGTCCGCTTCCGGATCGTAGGCCGGCCATTCCGGCAGGCCCGGGCCGTTCGGGTCGCCATTGGCGGCGAAATTCACCCAGTAACCGGCGACAGTCTCCGCCAGCGCCCGGTCGCTGGCGTCCCAGTCGAGGCCGACCAGATCGAGATTGTCGAAGACATAGGCGAGATCACCTGAATGATATGCCCCGAAACTGCGTACGCCGCCGTTTCCGGTCAGATCGGGATCTTCGTGTACATACAGCCGGAATACCGGCGCCGGGCGGCTGAAGTAATAGACGAAGGCCGGGTCGCCATGGCTGCCGGCGAGCCTGGCCCACATGCGGGTGTCAAGCAGGAAGGCGTTGTCCCCCATGATTTCCTTGCGGGCGTCAAGCGGGGAAAGGTCAAGCGCGGCGGGATACAGGTCCTTGATCGCGCCGGCTTCGCCGCCGAAGGCGCCTTCGAGATAGCTGTCGAGTTCGGCTTCGCTGATTGGCCCCGCAGTATGCTGCAGGCCGTAATACTCATCCGACATGCCGCCAACCATGACTGGAATCCGGTTGTGTCCGCCGCTCGCAAACACATCGTAGGGGCGGTCCGGCACAACCCAGCCGTCGATCACGGGGCCGGTCGCAGCACCTGGTGTTGCAATCAACTGTTCGGCGGGAATGGCGCGCAACCGCGCCAGGGCCTCCGCGTCATCGCTGCCGGTGACGCCGAGGTTTTCCGCGTAGGCATTGCCGGCGGCATGGCCCTGCTCCAGATCACGATCGAGCTTGATGCAAACCGGCGACTGACCGATTACGCGATCGACCAGACCCTCGGCGAGAGGTGAGGTTTGCAACAGGCAGACATCGGTGCCGCCCGCCGACTGGCCGAATATGGTCACGCGCTCCGGGTCGCCGCCGAATCCCGCTACGTTGTCCCTGACCCATTCGAGCGCGGCGAGTTGATCGAGCAAGCCATAGTTTCCGGAAGAGTTTTCCGCCGATTCCCCGCTCAGGGCCGGATGCGAGAAAAATCCGAGCGGGCCGAGCCGGTAATTCGCCGTGATGACGACCGTCCCGCGCGCCGCGAGATTGGCGCCGTCGAAAATGCGCGCGCCGGCGTGACCGGTGGTATTGCCGCCGCCGTGATACCAGACCATTACCGGCAGGCGCTCGCCGGGGTCCGCGGCGCCGGTGTAGAGGTTCAGATACAGGCAGTCCTCGGAGCGATGCAGATTGCCCCGGGCGTAAAGCGACGCATCGGAATTGCGCGCCTGCCAGCAGGCCGGGCCGATGCGGTCCGCGTCTTTCACGCCGGCGAAGGGAATCGGCTCGGCGGGTGGGCGCCAGCGCAATTCGCCCACCGGTGGCGCGGCGAAGGCGATACCCTCGAAGACAGTTACCCCGGGCTGATGCGCCGAGGCGAAGCCCCGCACCACACCGCTTTCGGTTTCGACTTCGCTTACGTCGGCAAAGGCCGCGCCCGCGCAGGCGGCCGCCGCCAGCATTATGGCGATCATTCTGACTTTCATGGCGTCATCCGATTCCCGTTTTGCTGTTGGTGTTGCAATCAGTGGTTGTGGCCTTCGCCATAAGCGGCGGCGACGGCCTCGTAATGCATCCGGATCAGGTCGCGCCCGAAATCGCCTTCGAAATCGCGCCAGACCAGGTGGATGTGATTCGCATTGTTCTGCGTGTTGTCATATTCGATCAGAAAGGTCGGACCCTGCACGCGGTAATAATGCGCATCGCCACGCTCCACGCCGCCGATCCAGAGAAAGCGGATGCCGTCCTTGCCGGCCTGTTCGATGTTGTCGAGCCGGGCATGGGCCAGGGGCGCCGCCTGCACGATGGCGACTTCGCGCACGAGTTCCATCAACTTTTCCTGTTGCGCGGCGGTCAGATTGCCCCAGGGAACGCCGGAGTCTTCCAGCGGCTCGACGAGTTGTTCGTTGCCGGTAAGAATATCGCGCGGCACGGCGACTTCCATGATGGCCTCGGATTGCTGTTCGGTGCTCAGCGAAGTGACGAGCTCCCGCGCAAGGTCTTCCTCCCGATGCAGCACCCGCGTCCCGATACGCGCGCCGCTGCGCACCTCGGCGGGATTGCTGCCGAGAAACTGTGGCGTGCTGGCGATGCCGGCGCCTCCGGCGAAAGTCCAGTTGAAGGCCAGGTGATGTCCTTCATAGCGCAGCGCCCAAGGGGTTTCCATGTCGGGCTGGCCAAAGATCGAAAAGAAATAGAGTTCGGGGTCGCGGTCGAAGCGGCCGTTGACCTCTATTTCGGCGAGCACCGATTCGAGGCTGCGCACATCTTCGGTCTTGGCGAAGCCGTCGGCGCTGAGGAAGACCTGCAACAGTCGCCTTGCCGCTGCGCGCTGTTCTTCGTTCATGGCCTTGTAGGGCACGCCCTTGCGGTCGACGGGGGTGAAGAACCAGTTACTGCGCTCTTCGTCGTCGAATTGAAACAAAACGCTCTGTTTCTGCGTTGTATCAAGCGAGGCAATGAAATCGTTGGCCGTGGAGATCATCTCCGCGGTCAACTCTATTTGTTGCTGGGAATTGGCGAACGTGGACACCAGGCACAGTATAAGCGCTGATGCCGACCCGCGAAGAATCCTGCCGGTGGCGTTTTGCATGGCTTTGCCTCCCGTGGGTGGTAACCCGCAAAGCATAAACCCGCCGCCGGTTCCGGTCTAGCCGAATCCGGCACGGCCCGCATTTATTCCAGTCGTGGGCCGGATTGCCGATAGACAAGTGACTGGAACGCTATACGACCAACCCAGGGGGACGCATTCATGACATCCAGCAAATTCAGATTGACAGCACTTTCCGCCGGCATCGCCGCAGCCATCGGCTCGGCGCCGCCGGTGCTCGCGCAAGACGAGGAAACGCTCGAGGAAATCCTCGTTACCGGCTCCTATATCCGCCGCACGAGCTTCGACGGCACGAAGCCGGTACAGGTGATCAACCAGGAGACGATCGAACGGATCGGCGCATCGCAGCCGGTCGACGTACTCAAGGAACTGACCGTGAACAGCGGGTCGCAGTTCTACAACGAGACCAACAACCGGGCCGGCACGGCGATGTTCAACGTGCGCAATCTCGGTCTGGGCTCGACCCTGACCCTGTTGAACGGCAAGCGCGCGGGAATCGCGCCGGTGGCCGACGACACCGGCACCGATTATCTGGACATCAACCAGTTTCCGATCACGATGATCGAGCGAATCGAAGTGCTGACCGACGGCGCGTCCGCCCTTTACGGATCCCAGGCGGTCGCCGGCGTGGCGAATATCATCACGCGCAAAGGCTTTGAGGGATTCGAACTGAGCGGCAGCTATTCGGACTCCATAATCGATCAACAGGATATCGGCTTCGCCGCCGGCGCCCAGTTCGACCGGGGCGGCTTCAATACCTACGCGAGTTGGTACCAGCAAGGCGACGCATATCGCTCCGACTTCCCATGGCTCAACGAAAGACTCAATCCGAGCCCGCGCGAATCGCGCTTCCTGTCCTCGACGGGCTCGCCGGGCACCTATCGCGGCGCCACCCTGAACGGGGCCGGCAATGCGGTTCCATTGGGCGGCAACCGCGTGCCGGACCCCGATTGCGAAGCCGCCGGCGGCGTCCTGCGCAGCCCGAGCGACTCGCGCTGCCGCTACCTGTTCGTCGACCAGGTGTCGATCATTTCCGCCGAAGAGCGGGTGCAGGTGTTCAACGAATTCGAATGGGAATTCAGCGACCGGCTGCGCTACTACGCCGAGGCGAGCTATTCCAACAACACCATCGAACGGGCGAGCGGCGGCGCCACCATGAACACCGGACAGGCCGTCGGCGGTGGCTTCACGATTCCAGCCTCCCACCCGTTCAACTTCTTCATCGCCGATCCCGCCAATCCCAACAACATCATTTACGTCGGCCCGGAACAATGGGACAACTCGATCCACACCGCGACGGACCTGCAGGCAACCGCGCGGCCGCTCGGACGGGAAGTCAACAACACGGCGCTGACACAGTACATCAAGCGGGAATTGGCCTATTCGCGCATCCTCAACGGCGTTGAATTCGATATCGGCGATACCTGGAGCATGGATCTGTCCTATGGCTGGGCAAAGTCCACGCGCACCACCAACGCGCCGCACAACTACCGCTCCGACGTCTTCCAGGATCTCGTCAAGGCGGGCGAATGGAACCCCTTCGGCACACGCATCGCCAATCCCGCGCTGGTTTCGCCGAAAGACGGCACCAGCGTCGCCGGCACGAGCGACATTACGCTGGCCAAGTTCGACACGCCTTCGGCGAGCAACGCCCGGGTGCTGGAGCAGGTCACCGACCTGGTATTCACCGGCGACCTGTTCGAGTTCAACGGCAATACGGTGCAGGCGGCCTTCGGCAGCCAGTACCGCGACGTGTTGATCGAGATTTACGGTGACTCGCTGTCGGCCGCGGGCGAAGCCAACGAACAAAGCATCTCCGGCCCGGTGCGGGGCGCCGAGGACGTTTGGGCGGTGTTCGGCGAGATAGCGGTGCCGGTAACGGACACGCTGGAGATGCAGTTCGCCGTGCGGCGCGAGGATTACGGCGGCAGCATCGGCGCCACCACGGACCCGAAGGTCGCGTTCGAATTCCGGCCCATGGACTGGCTCGGCTTTCGCGGCTCCTGGGGCACTTCCTTCCAGGCGCCCACGGTGCGGCAGACCGCCTCGGCGACTTCGTCGGCCTTCATCGACGACCCGGCCTCGCCGACCGGACCCGGCGGCAGCACGGTTTGCGTTTCAACTGGTTTGAACAACAACATCACCGTGGCGGTGCAAGGCTCGCCCAACCTGGCCCCCCAGGAGTCGGAGAACTTCAATTTCGGCGTCGTGCTGCAATTGGAGAATAACTTTAACGCGAGCCTGGACTACTTCAACTTCGACTACCAGGATCTGATCGCGCAGTCCGAAGGCGCCCAGGCGATCGTCAACAACGACTGTCTTGACGACGGTGTTCCCAACGATCCCAGGGTGATCCGCGACGCCGGCGGCCAGTTGCGCCAGGTCAACACCGAGTTCGTCAACATCGGCTCGGTCGAAACCAGTGGTCTCGACCTGAATCTGGCCTGGGATGTCCAGGTCGGCGAGGGCGACCTGTTCCTCACCGCGGCAGCGACCTACGTGACCGAGTTCGCGGTCAGCGACGGGGCGGTCAGCTTCGACGGCGCGGGCAGCAGGAACTTCCGCAACAACTTCTCGACCCTGCCGGAGTTGCGCGCCCATGCCGGCGCGACCTATACCTGGCGCGACAGCAGCCTGACCGCCAAGTTTCGGCACATCGACGAGTATCGTAACGACCAGAGCCGCAACGGCATCGTCGAAGCATGGAACGTGGTCGATGCTCAATACAACCAGGTGTTCCCCGGACTGCTCGGCGCCGGCGATACTTCGATCACTGTTGGCATCAACAACGTGTTCGACGAGGATCCGCCCCGGCTGACGCGACTGGACGCAAACGGCAACGAATTGCCGGCGTTCCGGCCGAGTGCGGGCGGCGTGATCTATGACGGTCTGTCTGACCGCCCGGGTTACGACGACCGCGCCGGCCACGACCTGCGCGGCAGAATCGTCTACGTGAGGTTCACCCAGGACTTCTGATCGGATGATGCGATCGCTGAGTGTTCTTGTGCTGTTTGCCGCGGCAGCAAACGTTGCCGCGCAAACAGCCTCCCAGCAGGAACTCGAAGCCTGCGCCGCAATTGAACGGGCGATCGAACGACTTGACTGCTTCGAAACGCTGACGGCGCGCGGAGCTGAGCCCGCGCCAGTCGACGTGGAACCGGAACAAGAGGCAGAAGTGGAGCCCGAGCAAGCTGCCGAGGCGCCTCCCGAGCATACTTCGGACACCAGCCAGAACCAACTGGAGAACGTCGGCGTCGAGCAATTGCCCGATAACCGCCGGGAAGAGCGGACGCGGGAGCGGGACGACATCGGCGCAATCGTGACGGAAGTCAGCGAAGGGCCGCGCGGAAATCTGCTTTTCCATCTGGAGAACGGTCAGGTCTGGCGTCAGATCGAAGCCCGTTACGTACCCTTGCCCGCGAACGCGCCGTTTCCGGTGCAGATTTCCCGGGGTTTGTTCGGCGAGTATCGGCTGCGCGTGGATGGCGAGGGGCGGCTCGTACGCATCCGTCGTGTGCAATAATCGGCGGCGTGCAAAGACTCGACATCAGCCAGAGTATTTCCTCGCTGTTCGGTACGATCCTGGTCGCCCATGACTGGCCCGACAGCGAGGAACTCAACGGGCAACTCGCCGAATTGCTGCTGGCGAAAGAGCGATCGCTTGCCCGAAAGGGCGAGAATCGTTCCAACGCCGGCGGCTGGCAGTCGCCGGGCAACCTGATCGGCTGGACCGATGCGCCGGTCAAGGAACTGAAACGGCGCATCGAGACCATCGTCTTCAATCTTGTCGACCGGATCATTCGCGACCACGACCGGCAGCGCCAGTTCCGCCTGCTCATCGACGCCTGGGGCAACATCAACCGCAACGGCGACTACAACGTCGTGCATACGCACCCGAATTGCATGTGGTCGGGCGTCTACTACGTGACCCGGGGCAATCCGGACCCCTCGATTCCGCAAAACGGGCTGCTGGAACTGCTGGACCCGCGCGAAGCGGCCAATTACCTCCAGATCCGCAACACGATCCTCGACGGACGCGAATTCATCGAGAATGTTCCGGGCCGCATGCTGCTATGGCCGAGCTGGATGAAGCACATGGTCCATCCCTACACGGGCAGCGGCGAACGAATCTCCATTGCCTACAACGTCAATGTTGTGGAAGAAACTCCAGGCGCCTGAGCGAATCAGGCGGCGGCGAGCGCCCTGGCGTGATGGCGGATGTGGTCCACGATGAAGGTGGCGATGAAAAAATAGCTGTGGTCGTAGCCGGGTTGCATGCGCAAGGTCAGCGGGTGCTTGGCCGCGTCGCAGGCTTTTTTGAGAAGATCCGGTTTGAGTTGCTCCTTGAGAAAGCTGTCGGCCTGGCCCTGGTCGACCAGGAGGGGCAGGCGTTCCGTGGCTTCGGCAATCAATTCGCAGGCATCGTAGTTGCGCCATTGGTCCCGGTCCAGCCCGAGATAGTTGCCCAGGGCCTTTTCGCCCCAGGGGCATTGCATGGGCGCGCAAATCGGTGCGAAGGCCGAGACCGACTTGTACTTGCCGGGGTTCTTGAGCGCGATGGTGAGCGCGCCGTGGCCGCCCATTGAATGACCCATGATCGAGCCGCGTTCGACGTTCAGGGGTAAGTCGCTCGCCGCCAGGACGCGCGGCAGTTCATCGACAACGTAGTCATACATGCGATAGTTCGCCGACCACGGGGACTGGGTGGCGTTGACGTAGAAGCCCGCGCCGAGGCCGAAGTCCCAGGCGCCGTCGGGATCGTCGGGAACGCCGTCGCCCCTGGGACTGGTGTCGGGGCAAACAATGGCGACGCCGGCTTCCGCGGCATAGCGCTGGGCGCCGGCCTTCTGCACGAAATTGTCGTCGGTGCAGGTCAATCCCGACAGCCACCAGACCACTGGCACGAGACCCTTCGCCGCCTGAGGCGGCAGATAGACCGAGAAGGTCATCTCGCAGCCGAGAACTTCGGAGCTATGCTTCAACTTGAACTGCCTGCCGCCGAAGCAGGCAATGGAACTGACTGTTTCCGTACTCATGGCGCTTCCTGCCGCTAGTAAAGCACCACGGATCGAATGCTTTCCCCCGCATGCATGAGATCGAAAGCCGTGTTGATCTCCTCAAGCGGCATGCTATGCGTGATCAGATCGTCGATATTGATCTTCTCGTCCATGTACCAGTCGACGACCCGTGGCACGTCGGTTCGCCCGCGGGCGCCGCCGAAGGCCGTGCCGCGCCAGACGCGGCCGGTGACGAGCTGGAACGGCCGCGTGGCGATCTCCTGCCCCGCGCCCGCCACGCCGATGATCCAGGATTCGCCCCAGCCCTTGTGGCAGCACTCGAGCGCCTGGCGCATGACTTCGACATTGCCGATGCATTCGAAACTGTAATCGACGCCGCCGGTAAGCTGGACGATATGGTCGACGACATTGTCGACATCCTTGGGATTGACGAAATCGGTCATGCCGAACTGGCGGCCGAGCGCTTCGCGTTTCGGATTGATGTCGACGCCGATGATGCGGCTGGCGCCGGCGAGCCGGCAGCCCTGGATCACGTTCAGGCCGATGCCGCCGAGACCGAATACCGCCACGGTCGAGCCCATTTCGACCTTGGCTTCGAAGATGACGGCGCCCACGCCAGTAGTAACGCCGCAACCGATATAGCAGATCTTGTCGAAAGGCGCGTCCTCACGGACCCTGGCCACGGAAATCTCCGGCAGCACGGTGAAATTGGAAAAGGTCGAACAGCCCATGTAATGCAACAGGGGCTTGCCGTCGAGCGAAAAGCGGCTCGTGCCGTCGGGCATCACGCCCTGACCCTGGGTGGCGCGCACGGCCTGGCAGAGATTGGTCTTGGGATGCAGGCAATATTCGCAGGTGCGGCATTCGGCGGTGTAAAGCGGAATCACGTGATCGCCGGGTTCCACCGATTTCACGCCCTCTCCCACCTCGACCACCACGCCGGCGCCTTCATGGCCGAGTATCGCGGGAAAGGCGCCTTCCGGATCTTCGCCGCTGAGCGTGAACGCGTCGGTATGGCAGACCCCGGTGGCCTTGAGTTCCACCATGACTTCGCCCGCCTTCGGGCCTTCGAGATCGACTTCACAGATTTCCAGCGGCTTGCCCGCCGCGAAGGCAACTGCAGCTCGTGTTTTCATCGCTTGCGTCCCATCGAAAGTCTCCGGAGGAATGTTGCACCTTAGCCCGTCATACTGCAAGGAGTCCCGATCACCGGACAGGGAGAGATGTTAGCCCAAAGCAGTAATGTCCCCTTTGCGCAAAGCTAAAGTGTCCCCTTTTTCTGTGAGGAGGGGTTGTCTTGTCGAGCGCGGAGGTGGTGTTGAGCATGCGGGAGTCGGATCGTGCGGGCGTGATCCGTGATGTGG
>CAZUSL010000051.1:0-16192 GCA_964622925.1 uncultured Pseudohongiella sp.
GGCCAGGAAGAACTCGCCGGGCATTGCCTGCAGATCGACCGTGTCGCCGGATTGCCGATCATCCTCTACAACTATCCCGGCCGGACCGGCGTCAACATGGAGCGGGAGTTTCTCGACCGCATCGCCGGAAGCGCCAACTTCCAGGCGATCAAGGAATCGAGCGGCGAGATCGAGCGCATCCAGATGCTGGCGCGCGAGTATCCCGAACTTCAGCTCAGCGCCGGCTCGGAAGATCTCGTGCTCGAATTTTTCGCCTGGGGCGCGCGCAGTTGGGTGTCGGTAGTGGCGAACTTCTTCCCCCGCGAAGCCGTGCGCCTTTACGAGACCTGCGTGCTTGAAGGAGATTTCGACAAAGGCCGCGAAATGACTTCCGCCTTGCTGCCGCTCATGATCTGCCTGGAGAAAGGCGGCAAGTTCCTGCAAAGCGTCAAGTATGCCTGCGAACTGCTCGGCCGTCCGGGCGGGCCGGTCAGACCTCCCTTCCAGCCGATGAACGAAGAACTTCGCGGCGAATTGTTCCGCATCGTCGAGGCGGCGGATACTTCTCTTCGGGAAATACTCGAGGAAGACAAGTAGATCATGCCGCAAAACTGGTCTTCCCGGCTGAGCTTCCTGCTGGCCTCGGTCGGATTCGCGGTCGGTCTCGGCAACATCTGGCGCTTCCCCTATCTCGCCGGCGAAAACGGCGGATCGGCATTTGTGCTGGTCTATCTGCTGTTCGCCTTCGGCATCGGCATGCCGCTGGTCATGTCGGAATGGGCGATCGGCCGGCGCGGGAGCGGCACGGCTTCGGCCTCGGGCAGCCTGGCCGAAGTGGCGGTGCGGGCAGGCGCGGGCAAGGCCTGGGGAAGTGTCGGCGGCATCGCCGTGCTCGCGGTTTTCATGCTGATGCTTTTCTATACTACGGTCACCGGCTGGACCATGGACTATTTTGTACGAGGGGCTGCCGGCGGGTTCAGTCGCATAACTGCGGCTGAATCGCAGGCCATGTTCGCGGGATTGACGGGAAACTCCGCCAGACTGGCTTTCTGGCACACCGTGGTTTGCGTACTGACGGTTTATATCAACTCACGCGGACTTCACGCCGGCATCGAACGCGCCGTCAAGTTGCTTATGCCGGCCCTGTTCGCCTGCATGATCGTCATGGTCGGGTATGCAGCGGCGGTGGGGGATTTCGGCGCAGCCGCAAGATTCCTACTGGAACCGGACTTCAGCCGACTTACCGGCGAGGCGGTGCTCACGGCGCTCGGCCAAGCCTTCTTTTCCGTGGGCATCGCGATGGCCGTCCACATAACTTACGGCTCGTATCTCGACCGCCGGACATCGATCCCGCGCAACGCATTCATCGTCGTAGGCGCCGATTCGCTGGTTGCCGTACTCGCCGGATTCGCGATCTTTCCGATCGTGTTCGCACATGGCCTGCCGCTGAATTCGGGCGAAGGGCTCGTATTCGAGACGCTTCCCATCGCCTTCGGCGATCTGCCGGGCGGCAGGACATTTGGCAGCGTTTTCTTCCTGTTGCTGATCGCAGCCGCGATGACCTCGTGCATCAGCAATTTCGCTCCGATCGTCGCCTGGACGAGGGACATGTTCGATGTGGGCCATACCACGGCGGCGCTGGCGTCCGGCGCGGCGATGTGGGCGCTTGGGTTGGGAACGGTGTTCTCGTTCAACCTGCTTGCCGGATTTCATCCGCTTTCGTTCATCGGCCTCTTCGCTGATATGACGATTTACGAAAGCCTGGATTTCATCATGTCCAACATGCTGTTGCCCGCGGGCGCCTTCCTCACGTCGATCTTCATCGGCTGGATTGCCGGCCGGGAGGGAATCCGGGAGGAACTCGGGCTTGCGGATGGCCTTGCCTTCCAGGTCTGGCGCGCGCTGATTCGCTATGTCGTGCCGCTCGCGGTCGCGGCGATCTTTGCCGGCGGCGTCCTCGGATAGGCGCCCGGCCCGCTACCAGTTCGGCGCGGGCACGGTTTCGATCGGCATGGGGCCTTCGGGAATGCCGTATTCGTCCTTCCGGGCGCGGACCATGGCGCGAATCTCGGCGAGCAGTTCAGGGACGTCGTAGACGATGCCGTCCTTGATCGTATAGCGAATGCCGCCTACCCGTTCGACTTCGCGGTTTTCGTCGTTCAGCCTGATCGCGCCGGTGCCATGCAGCACGTGCAGATTGGCCAGCGGATTTTCCTCGACCACGACGAAATCCGCTTTCTTGCCGACCCTGATCGTGCCGACCTCGTCTTCTATGCCGATCACTTGGGCTCCCACCATGGTCGCCGCATGGATGACTTCCAGCGGCGTGAACCCGGCCTCGCGCAGCAGATGCATCTCGGTGACGTAGCCGAATCCGTAGAGATTGTAGATGTAGCCGGAATCGGAACCGACCGAAACCTTGCCGCCGCGGTTCTTGTACTCGTTGATGAAGGCCATCCACAGGCGATAGTTCTCCTGCCAGGCGATTTCGTCCTCCAGCGTCCAGTAGAACCAGTAGGAGCCGTGGGCGTCGCGATTCGGACGATAGAATTCCCACAACTCGGGCATGGTGTATTTCTCGTGCCAGATCGCCCGGCTCGTGCGCATGAAGTCGCGGCTCGTCAGATACGCCGTGAAGGTCGGCGACAATGCGAAGTCCCTGTCGATCAGGGTCTGCATGACCTCGTTCCATCTATCGCTGCCTGGCCCGGCCGCCTGCTCCCAAAGGCGCCCGGCTTCGCCGAAGCGATGCTGCTCGTTCTGATAGACATAGTCATCCGGGTAGTGTTGAATCGTGCGATCCTCGAACAGCGCCTCGGGCAGACCGTACCAATGTTCCATCGAGCGCAGCCCCCAGCCCGACGTGTCCAGCACGTTGGCGTGTTTCACCGCGAGCTGGGCGTGATGCATGGTCGAGTTGAGGCCGATCTTTCTTGCCTCGTCGAGTGCGGCGATCATGATTTCCTCGGGCGCGCCGAAAAATTTCACTCCCGTCGCGCCCATGCCCTGGATCCGGCGAATCCGCTCCCTGGCCTGTTCCGGCGTATTGATGGGCCCTGCTTCGCGGGCATTGAATGCGGGATACACCTCGATGCGGGGGCCGGTGATCTCGTTTGCGGCAAGCCTTTCGGCCACATCGACTTCCCAGGGTGTGCCATGGCTGCCGCTGACCGTGCGGCCGCTGGTGACGCCATGGGCCAGCCAGAGCTTGAGGATATAGTCCGGCGGCACGTTCTGGCCGGTCTGCTCCGAGTGGATGTGCAGATGCGTGTCGATGAAGCCAGGCAGCACGTACATGCCCGAAACATCGATCTCCCGGCCGCCGTCCAATGGCGGGCGGTCGTCCGGATCGATCTCAAGCCGGGGAAAGCCGACGACATCTATCTCGGCGATGCGGTCGTTTTCTACCACGATGTCGACAGGTCCCTGGGTGGGGGCGCCGGTGCCGTCGATCATATAGGCGCCGCGCAGAATCAGGCGTTCGAACGGACCTTCGCCTTCGTCGCGCTCCGGAATGCCGGGCAACCCGTCCTGGGCGAATCCGGCGCCAGCCGCAAACAGGGCCAGTACCGCGCCGGCGAGCGCGGTTTGCAATCCGATCGTGATTCTCATTGAACTCCCTCCTGTCATGCCGGACGCCGGGACAGCGTCCGGCAGTCATTGTTCGCGACAATAGATCATACAATGTATATTCCGCCCAGATACACAGGCCCGGCAATTGAACGCACTGGACATTCCCGCAAAGCACAGCCTCAAGGTGGTCGACTCGCATACCGGCGGCGAGCCGACGCGCGTGATCGTCGCCGGCGGCCCGGAACTGGGCGAAGGCTCGATGGCGGAGCGGCTCGCACGACTCCGCGACCGGCACGACTGGCTGCGATCCTCGACCGTGAACGAGCCGCGGGGGTCCGATGTGCTGGTAGGCGCCCTGCTTTGCCCTCCCGAGAATCCCGCCAACGTCGGCGGCGTGGTCTTTTTCAACAACGTCGGTTACATCGGCATGTGCGGTCACGGCACGATCGGACTCGCCGTCACGCTCGCTTTCCTCGACCGGATCGGATTGGGAACGCATCGCCTCGAAACGCCCCCCGGCGAAGTTACCGTGACCTTGCATGACAGCAACCGGGTGACCGTCGGCAACGTTCCCAGCTATCGCTACCGCCGCGCGCAATCGCTGCAAACGCCCGAGTTCGGAGAGATCTGCGGCGACATCGCCTGGGGCGGCAACTGGTTCTTCCTCGTCTCCGAACATGGCCAGCGGCTGGAATACGACAATGTCGATTCCCTGACTGCATTCACCCGCATCATTCGCCGGGAACTCGACGACCAGGGCATTCGGGGCCCGCAAGGCGAATTGATCGATCACGTCGAATTGTTCGGACCCGCCTCGGAAGACTCGGGCGCCGACAGCCGCAATTTCGTGTTGTGCCCCGGCGGCGTCTACGACCGCTCGCCTTGCGGCACGGGAACGAGCGCCAAGCTGGCCTGCCTGATCGAGGACGGCGAAATCGGCCCGGGTGAGGTCTGGCGGCAGGAGAGCGTTACCGGGTCGGTTTTCGAGGCGCGTGCTACCCTGCACGAGGGGCAAATCATTCCGGAGATTACCGGCAGCGCTTATATAACCGGGCAAAGTACGCTTTGGCTCGATGCCTCGGACCCTTTCCGCTTTGGAATAGGCTCATCGAAATGAAACAACTATCCTTGATCGTTCTCGTCCCGATCCTGTTGCTCTCGTGCGCGCCGCCGGAAAGCCGGGAGCCGGCAGACCCGAACGAAGCCGCCTCGGCCGACACGATTGCGGCGGAGTTGCATGCGCTGTTCGAAGACGAATGGCGCAGCCGGCTCGCGCGCGACCCACTGTTCGCCAGCTACCAGGGAGTCACGGACTATAACGGCCTCCTGCCCGATGTCTCGCCTGCCGCGCAAGAGCGCTATCTGGAAGAGGACAGGAGTTTTCTCGAACGGCTGGCCGGCATCGACCGGGAAGCTCTGTCCGCGGCAGACAACACTAACCGTGAATTGTTCGAGTTCATCGTCGGAAATCGGGTGAAACTCGCTGAGTATCGGCCCTGGCGCATCCCCATCCTCAGCGACGACGGTTTTCACATGAGCGTGCAACGCATGTATGAATCGGCGCCGCTCGATACCGTTGAGGACTATGAACAGTACCTGGCGCGGCTGCGGGCGACAGGAGAATATTTCGACCGGAACATCGCCAATATGCGCCAGGGGATAGCCGATGGATTTACCCAGCCGCGGGCGATCCTCGAGGGAATCCTGCCTTCGATTTCGGGTTCGATCGTCGAAGATCCCGAAGAGAGCGTCTTCTTTACGCCGTTTCGGAGCTTGCCCGGTCATTTCGACGAAGCCACCGCCGAACGGCTCCGGGAAGCGGGCCGGCAGGCGATCGCCGGGACCGTCGTTCCCGCCTACCAGCGATTTCTCAGCTTCTTCACCGAAGAATACATCCCCGGCGCGCGGGAGACCCTGGGGGCGTCGGCGCTGGGAAACGGCCGCGCCTACTACGAGGATCTGACGCGTTTCTTCACCACTCGGGAGGATGCGACGCCGGATGCGATCCACGAACTGGGACTGCGTGAAGTCGCGCGAATTCGCGAGGAAATGGAGGACATCATCACGCAACTCGAATTCGACGGCAGCTTTGCCGACTTCATCGAATTTCTGCGCACCGATCCGCAATTCTACGTCGAGGAGCCGGAGCAATTGCTCAAGGAAGCCTCCTGGATCGCCAAGAAAATCGACGGCCAGATGCCCGCGTTCTTTCGCACCTTGCCGAGAATGCCTTATGGCGTCGAACCCGTTCCCGACGACATCGCACCGAACTACACGACCGGCCGCTACTGGGGCGCGCCCGCCGGCGGCCGCCGCGGCGGCTATTACATGGTCAACACCTACGCGCTCGACATACGCCCGCTCTATACCCTGGCCGCATTGACGGCCCATGAAGGCGTGCCCGGCCACCACCACCAGGGGTCGATCCGTAACGAAATCGAGGACTTGCCCGATTTCCGCCGCGCGTTCTATCCGCACGCGTTCGGCGAAGGCTGGGGCCTGTACGCCGAAAAGCTCGGCATCGAGATGAACATCTACGAAACGCCCTACGATCATTTCGGGCGCCTGAGTTACGAGATGTGGCGCGCGGTTCGCCTCGTCGTCGACACCGGCATCCATTACCAGGGCTGGAGCCGGGAACAGGCACAAGACTATCTGGCCGAGAACTCGGCGTTGTCGCTGCACAACGTGCGCACCGAGATCGACCGTTATATTTCCTGGCCCGGCCAGGCGCTGGCCTACAAGATCGGTGAATTGACCATACTCGAACTTCGCGGCCACGCCGAAAGCGAACTCGGCGGGAACTTCGACATCAGGGACTTCCACGATGCCGTGCTGCTGACCGGAGGGCTGACGATGGACATGCTTGAGCGAGAGGTCGAGCGATACATCGAGAACGCCGGAGCCGGGCGGTAAGTCGTTCGCAAGCAATCCCGAATGCCTGAAACGGAAGAGCAGAGCCTGGGCGGCGGCAAGCGGACGATCGTGATCGTCGGCGCCGGGATCATCGGCGTCTCTATCGCCTGCCGCCTGGTGCGCGAGCACGAACGGGTGCTGCTCGTCGATCCGCTCGCACCGGGGTCGGCGACTTCCTTCGGCAATGCCGGCCACATCGCCACCGAACAGATCTTCCCGCTGGCGTCGCCAGAGACGATGCTCGCCGCGCCTCGCCTGCTGTTCGGCAGGAACTCGCCCATGCATATCCGCCTGGAATACGCGCTGAAGATCGCCCCCTGGCTGCTCAGGTTCGCGTGGGCCTCGCGGCCCTCGGCCTATCGAAGCGGCATTGAAACCTTGAAGTCCCTGCAGCAACGATCGCTCGATTCGATGCAGGCGCTTTGCGCGAATGAGGCGCTTTCGAACCTGTTGTGCATGCAAGGCCACATGGTCGTCGCCGAATCGGGAAAGGCACTGCGCGCGCTCGACGCCAGGCGGCTGATGCTTGAGCGGCATGGCATCGAATCCGTTTCGCTCGCGCCGGACGAGGCGGCGGCGAGGGCGCCGTTTCTGAAGCGCGGTATCGCCGGCGCCTTGTTATTGCCGCGCACCGGCCATGTGCTGAATCCGCATCGCCTTTGCACCGGACTGCACGAGCGTTACGAAGAGGCCGGCGGGCTGACGTTGCGCGCGCGCATCGAGAACATCGAATCCACCGGCGACGGCGGCTTCGTCCTGCGGCATGAAGCCGGCGCAATCGAGGCCGGCAAGCTGATCCTGGCGGCCGGCGCCTGGTCCGCGCCGCTAGCCCGGCAACTCGGACATGCCGTTCCGCTCGATACCGAACGCGGCTACCACGTCACCGCCGAAGGCGCGCCGGACCTCGGCGGCATCGCGGTCGAATCCCACGAACGCAGGATCATCATGACGCCGATGGACTGCGGCCTGAGAATCGCCGGACTCGTCGAGTTCGGCGGTCTCGATCTGCCGCCGAATCCCAGGCGCCACGAGGATCTGAAACGGCATCTGCGGGAACTCGCGCCGGAATTGGAATTGGGCAAGCTTTCCGAATGGATGGGATTCCGGCCTTCGCTGCCGGACATGCTACCGGTGATCGGCGCCTCGCCCGCCAACCCGAATGCGATCTTCGCCTTCGGACACCAGCATCTCGGCCTGAGCTTGTCGGCAATCACCGCGGACATCGTATCCGAACTTGTCGCAGGGCGGACGCCGCCCATCGACTTGCGGCCGTTCCGGCCGGACCGGTTCTGAAGCCGCGGGGGACGCGCCTCGCCCACCCTACGCGGAGTGAGCGCCGGAATACGTGTTCACCAGCACCACGCCGCTGACAATGAGAACGAGGCCGACAATCGCCTGCCATGGCAGGGCCTGGTCGTAGAACATCAGGCTCAGCAGCGCCACCAGGAAAACGCCGAGTCCCGCCCAACTCGCATAAACGATGGCAATGGGTATATCCCTGATCGCAAAGGTGAGAAAGTAGAACGAGGCGGAGTAGGCCGCGATCAGTACGACGCTCGGCAGGAGCCGCGTGAAATTCTGCGAAACGGGCAACAGCATGGTGCCGGTGACTTCGAAGACGATCGCTCCCGCGAGATACAGGTAAGCCATTACGTATTTCTCCTTCTGATTCTGCAAGGCGGCAGCCTGGTGGGATGCCGGGTGGTTGTTCCGTCGGGATGGTCGAGCAAAGCAGCATCCGCGTCATCGGGCGCGGGCACCTTGTGAACGTTCAGGGTCATGGCGACGAGGCTGTAATAACCGGCCACGCCGGTAAGTTCGACGAGGGCCGCCGTGCCGATGCGTTCATGCAGCGCCCGGTAGGCCTCATCGGTAACCTGGCCGTATTCGAGCAACTGGCGCATGAATTCATAGACCAGCGCCTGTAGTTTATCGTCGAACTCCGGCGCGTCGCCGTGGCGGATCGCTTCGATGATTTCCGGTTCGAGTCCCTCATTCGCCGCAATGCGGGAATGGATCGCCCATTCGACTTGTGAGTTCCAGAATCGCGCCACGGAAATGATGGCGAGTTCCCTGACGCGCTGGGGCAATTCACCCTCGAATCGCACGTATTCTCCGAAAGCGCTCCAGCGCTCGGCGAGTTCAGGCACGTGCAGGGCGACATGCAAGGGGCCGGCGAGTCTGCCCCGCTTGCCAGCGACAATCTTGTCATAAACCTCTTGCTGCGCCGGACTCAGGTCGCCGGGATTCACCATTGGAATGCGGGAGTGGTCCCTGTTCGTCATGAATCGCCTCCTGGATGACGCTGGAAGAAATCTAGCAGGACCGCATTGAAGGCCTCGTATTGCTCCCAATAGACCGAATGCCCCGCCTCGGCGAACAGCACGACCTCGGGATCGCTCCAATAGTCGGCATAGGCGCGCAGCCGCGAAGGCGGCATATAGAGATCGGCATCGCCGGTAAAAAGTAGCGTGGGCGCCTTGATTTGCCCAATCAATTCCGGTGTAACTTCGTTCTCGGCGGGTACAGGCACGCGTTCCTGCTGCGTTCTGGACCTGGCTTCGAGTTCGCGCCAGCGCTTTACGCCTTCGGGACAGGCAGCGCGATAGGACGGACCGAGTTCACTGATCCAGCGCGGCAGATTCCTTACTTCCGGCGGCAGCAATTCAGATTCGCAGGCGGACCAGGCCGGATCGCCCGGTTTTCCGATCGTGCAGCCGATGGCGAGACTCAGCAAGCGTTCCGGCCGGGAAACGGCGAAGTCGGGCAGGATGTCGGCGCCGGCGGCAAGCCCGACGAGATGCATCCGGTCGATGCCGAGATGTTCGGCAAGCTGGTAAAGATCTCCGGCGCCCGTGCCGGGATTCTCAGGCGAACCGGCATCCGAACCATGATGCCCGCGCCGGGAATACGCGACAACGCGATAGCCGGCGGCAGCGAGAGCGGGCTGCTGATAGCCCCAGTTCAAGGCGCTGCCGCTATAGGGATGAACGAGCACTACCGCTTCGCCCGCGCCGCCGGTATCCCAATACCAGATGCGGGCGCCGCCGACATCGAGCCTTCCTTCCGCAGCCGGCGCCTGGGCGGGCGTATCGCTCCAGCTTGTCTGCGCCGCCAGTTTCCGCATTGCATACGATTTCTTCATGAAACCACCTTGCTTTCAATTTCAGTGATACTACAATGCGCGTGCGAATATGCTCGTTGACAACGTTGTCTTTTCTTGTATTCGTATTACAATGACCGCTTTCGCGGGAACGCTCTGGAGGTGTGCATGAGCCGGATTCGCATTGGCATGATGGGGCTGGGCCACGTCGGCCGGCAGATCTACAAACTTGCGCTCAAGGACGAAAATTTCGAAGTCGTCGCGGTTTCGGACATCGGCCGGCCCGATATTCTACGGCATCTGCTCGACAAGGAAATGGGCCACAGCGGCGAAGTGCAACTGGAAGACAATAATCTTGTCAGCGCCGGCTCGCGCACCCGGCTGTTGTCCGCCGAAAAGCCCGGTGAAATCCCCTGGGACGTGTTCGACGTCGATTTCGTCATCGACGCGACCGGACGCTTTCGCTCCTGCGCCGACCTCGCGCCTCATCTCGATGCCGGGGCGACGAGGGTCGTCACTTCGATGTTGCCGGTGGACGAGATCGATCGCGTGATCCTGTTCGGCGTCAATCACGAGGAGATCGAAAGCGGAGACCGTATCGTCTCGGCGGGTTCCGCTTCGACGACTGCGACCGCGCTCGCCTTGAGGATTCTGTCGAAACGCTATCCGATCGAACACGCTTCGATGACTTCGGTGCATGCCTACACCAGCGACCAGAGCCTGCAGGACTACGCCGGAGCGGATTATCGCCGCAGCCGTTCGGGCGCGAGGAACATCATTCCGAATGATACTCCCGCACTGCGCTGGATCCAGGAACTGATGCCGCAATTGCAGGGCCGAATGACAGCCTATGCCTTGAACGTTCCCGTGCAGACCGGCTCGATGCTCGACATCACGGTCTCGCTGAAAGACCGCGCAGCGGATATCGACAGCGTACGCAAGTTGTTCATCGAAGCCGCCCAGGCGCAGCCGGAACTGATCGAAACGACGGACGACCCGATCGTTTCGTCCGATGTGCGCGGCTGCGGCAAATCCTTGCTCGTCGATCTGAAAGGCTGCATGCCCGCAGGCGCGCGCATGCTGAAGATTCTGGCCTGGCACGAGTCTCTCGGCCACGCCCGCAGAATACTCGACGTGATCCGGGCGTATTCGAAACTCGATGAAAGAACCGACCGGGAGGCCGCGTAATGAGAGTTGCAATCAACGGATTCGGCAGAATCGGCCGGGCGGTGTTCAGAATCGCCGAGTCACTGCCGGAAATCGAAATCGTCGCCATCAACGACCTGTTCGACAACGAGGCCCTGCGTTATCTGCTCAACTACGACACGGTCATGGGCCGTTTTCCCGGCAAGGTCAGCATCGAAGATTCGGAGATGGTCACCTCCAGAACCCGGGCCAGAATGTTGCAGGAACGCGACCCGGCGCAATTGCCCTGGAAAGAACTCGAAGTCGATGTCGTGGTCGAATCGACCGGCGTTTTCCGCAGCAAGGCCCAGGTCTCGATGCATCTCGAAGCGGGCGCCGGGCGCGCACTGCTGACGGTGCCGGCGAAAGACGAGATCGATTACACCGTCGTCATGGGAGTGAACGAGGAAGGCCTTGCGCCCGAACATCGCATCGTTTCGAACGCGAGTTGCACGACCAATTGTCTCGCCCCGGTCGCCAAGGTATTGCACGACGCCTTCGGCATTCGCGAAGGCATCATCAATACGGTCCACGCGTATACCAACGACCAGAGCCTGGCCGACGTGCCCCATTCCGACTGGCGCCGTTCGCGCGCCGCGGCGGAAAACATCATCCCCACGTCCACCGGCGCAGCCAAGGCCGTGGGCGAAGTATTGCCCGAACTGAACGGACGCCTGGACGGCATCGCCTCGCGCGTTCCCGTGCCCGACGGCTCGGTGGTGGACCTGTTTGCCGAACTCGAACAGGAAGTCACGGTCGAGCAGGTCAACGAGGCGGTGCGTTCGGCGGCGAGATCAGAGCGCATGCGGAACGTGCTCGAATACACCGAAGAGCCCGTGGTGTCATCGGACATCATCGGCAATCCCCATTCCTCGATCTTCGACGCCAGTTTCACCCAGGTCGGCGGGGGGCGCTACCTGAAGGCCCTGAGTTGGTACGACAACGAATGGGGCTATTCGAAGCGGGTCTGCGACGTGCTCGGGCTGATGTCGGGTTAGGATTCGCCGTCGGTGTTGATGAATTCCACGTGGATTTCGAGTTCGACCTCGTCGCCGATGCCGATGTTCACGAGGTTGTCCAGACCGAAGGCCGAGCGCTGAACGCTGGCGCTTGCGGAGAACCCGATAACGTATTGGAGTCTCCTGCTGATGTCCCGCGCTCCTCTATGGAAATCGACTTCGAGCGCGACCGGCGCCGTAACTCCCATAAAGGTCAATTCGCCATTGAAGACAAAGGTGTTCTCGTCGATGGTTTCGGCGAGAGAAGTCGTGCGGTAGACGGCTTGCGGGAATTGCTCGACGTTGAACCAGTCGGCGCGCAGTTCATCCTCGAACTCGGGCAGGTTCACGTCAAGGCTGGCGGTATTGACGATGACTTCGAGGCTTGAGTTTTCGATGTTTTCCGGATCGAAATCGAGGCTGGCGTCGAAATCGTTGAAGCGGCCGATGTAAGTCGAAAATCCCAGATGATCGACCTTCCAGATCAGTGTCGCGTGATCCCGGTCGAGGCTGTACTGCCCGGAGCGGATTTCGGTGATCTCGGTCTCGACATCGGGTGTCAGAACGCTGCTGTCGCAGCCGGCGAGAAGCAGCGAGGCTGCGAGCAGCGGCGCGACGCGCCCGAAACGTGAAATTGAATTCATTTTGGTTTGATCACTCCCGCTATTGCCGGTACGCGAAGACGTCGACTTCGATGCCGATGTCATTGGGAATCTCGGCGGTGCTCGCCCAGTAGCCCTGGCCGACGCCGTATTCGAGCCGCCTGATCGTCACGTTGCTGTTCAGGCGAAAGCCGATTTGGCCGTCGTTGTTCTCGACGCTGAGAGTGAACGGAAAGCTCATGGGGCGGGTCACGTTGCGGATCGTCAGGCTGCCGTTGGACGTGAAGGAATCCATTGACGTCAAACGGCATTCCACGGCTTCGAAGGTCGCGGTGGGAAACTGGTCGACGTCGAACAGTTCGATGTCGAGCAGGTAGTCGATCGCCTCGGGCGAATCGACCCAGATATCGCCGATGGGGATCGTTACGGTGAAATTACACGAACCCGGATCCATCGGGTCGATCTCGAACACCGCGTCGACGTTTCTGAACTCGCCCTGGTATGGGTCGCCGGTATAGGTGTAGTGGAAGATGACCTTCGATTGCTCCTTATCGATCACCCAGGTCTGGGCGAGCGCCGGCAGGCCGATCAGCAACAGCAGCGGCGAGAGCGCCGCAAGAAAGAGATTTCGCATGATGTCTTTCCTCCAGACGGTTAAGGCAATGCGTAGGCCACGATTTCGGCGGGCGTGCCGCCGCCGCTGACGACCATGGCGATGTATTGCTTGCCGTCGTGTTCATAAGTCATCGGCACCCCGGTCTGGGTCGCCGGCAATTCCATTTCGAACAGGATCTCGCCGGTCGCCTTGTCGTGGGCACGGAACATGTTGCCGCCGCCGACGCCTTCGCCGGCGAACAACAAGGTCCTGGTCACCAGCAGACCCGACTTGGTCTCGACGCCGGTGCGCGGCAGGTCGACGCCTTCCAGCGCCGGGTTATCGGCGATGTTTGCCGGAGTATCGGCATTGGCGATCTGCCAGAGCATCTCGCCTTCGCTCATATCGAGCGCGGTGATGCGGCCATAGGGTGGCTGCACGATGGGAAGGCCTTGTACCCGTGGAACGCGAACGCCGAACGCCATGCTGAAATCCACATCGGAGTTCGGATCCTTCTCCACCGAAAGCACCGAGATCACGGTTCGGGAAGGCACGTACAGAATACCGGTTTCCGGATCGAGCACGCTCGCTTCCCAGTTGGGTCCGCCGGTCGCCGAAGGCAGGCTCAAGGTGCCTCTCGTGCCGTCGGCCGCTTCCCTCTCCGAGGGCGGCGAATAGAGGTTCGGGCTGAGGCGGAATCCTTCCAGCGAGGCCAGCGCCTCGGCGCGCAATTCGGGAGTGAAGTCGATCAAATCGTCTTCGGTGAAGCCCTGGCGGTCAACCGCGGGCGGCCGGGTCGGGAAAGGCTGCGTCGGCGAATACCACTCGCGAGGCACGTCGCCGGCGGGAACCGGCAGTTCCTCTATGGGCCAGATCGGCTCACCGTTCGTGCGGTCGAACGTGTAGACGAAGGCCTGCTTTGTGACCTGGGCGAGGATCTTGCGGCCGTTGGGCAGGTCGGCCAGCACCGCCGCCGAGGGATTGTCCCAGTCCCAGATGTCGTGATGGATCAGTTGATAATGCCATTGCCGCTCGCCGGTCCGGATATCGAGCGCGACCACGCTGTTGGAGAACAGATTGTCGCCCGGACGGTCGCCGCCGAAACGGTCGCCGGTGGCGGATTCAGTGGGCAGGTATACATGTCCAAGTTCAGGATCGCCCGACATCGTGGCCCAGACGCCGGCGTTGCCGCTGATTTCCGCGCCATCGCCGAGCCAGGTTTCGATGCCGACCTCGCCGGGTTCGGGAATGGTGTGGAAAGTCCAGAGCAATTCGCCGGTCCGCGCGTCGAAGCCGCGCACGTCGCCCTTGACGTTGTACATTGACGGCGGACGCATGGAGACCCGATGCGCCGGACCGACCACGATCACGTCGTTCATGATGAACGGCGGCATGGATGAGCCGATGTCGACGTCTTCTCGGCCCTGGCCGAGACGCAGGCCCTCGAACATGTCGACCCAGCCGTTGTCGCCGAAATTCGGGTCGGGAATGCCGGTTTCGGCGTCGAGGGAAACGAGGAAAAAGCCCGGCGTGACGGTAATGATGCGCCGCTCATCGCCGAAGCGGTAGTAGGAAATCCCGCGGCCCGAGCCCTTGCGCGGGGCGGCATCGAATCTCTCGCCTTCCTGCGGTCGCCACAGCCAGAGCAATTGTCCGTTGGTGGCGTCGAGCGCTGCGACGTTGCGCGTGGCGCCCATGGTGGTGTACATGACGCCGTCGACTTCGAGTGGTGTGAAAGTGGCGTTGAATTCAGGCTGGGGGCCGATGTTCGCCGTCGAATAGCGCCAGGCGAGTTCCAGCGAGCCGACGTTGTCCGCGTTGATCTGGTCGAGCGGCGAATAGCGTTGGGCGAGTTCGTTGCCGTGATGAGTCGGCCAGTCTCCCGCATAGACATCGGTGCCGGTCTGGCCCAATGCGGCTGGAATCAAGGTCAGAACCCAGGCGCCCGCGGCGAAAGTCGAAATCAAACGCATTGCTCTTTTCATCCAGGTTTCTCCGGATTGTTTTTTGAAGTACCGGCAGGGCCGAAACAGCAGGCAAGAATAAGCAATCCAACATGCCCGCGCAAGAAAAGCGAAGGCTTCACTACGATTTGAAACAATTGTGTTGTGGAGCGAATCGTTATTGCGCGACGTAGTTGAAGTCTGCGGGTCCGGCGCGTCGCACGAGAATGACGACATCGCCGGATTCGGGCACGTCCCAGGAATGGTTCATGCCGCCGGGTATCACGATATAGGCGCCGGCGTGCAACTCATGCGTCTCATCGCCGAGTTCAAGTATGACCGACCCGCTCACGACCACGACGAATTCGTCATGAGTGTGCCAATGCAGGTCGAAGTGGCCTCCAGCGGGAAACATGGCGTAATACGTCACGCCGCCGGTGACAGGGTCCACGCCCTGTCGGGCCGTGCGGGTGCCGAGGGGCGGACCGTTGCCTTCGCCCGGCGGCCCCCATTCGAGTTCTTCGAGGTTTACCGCGTATGGCTCGGTCTGCTGCTCCGCGGCAGCGATTCCGTATCCCGCGGCAAGCGATACGAGAATGCAGATCATCCACTTCATCATGTATCCTCTCGGTTGATTATGCCGGGGTGCGCTGGTCGTGAAGCATTCTCGCGAAGCGCCGGTTTGCATCGAAGTATAACGCGAAGCCATCGACAACAAGAGCCCATGACATGAATGAGCATTCCCGCCGCCGATTTCTCCAGTACGCGGCAATTTCCGGTCCGGCATTGACATTGCCCGGCCGCCTTGCCGCGCAGGTTTCGATACCCGATACCATCAACCCCGGCATCGGACCCTATCCCGGCGCCTGGCTGCCGGAGGGCGTCCGCTCGCGCTTTGTGGACAACGTCAATGGCCTGCGCATGCACGTGCTGGAGGCGGGATTCGAGGCTGGATTACAGACAGGGGACCGTCCGGCGCTGGTCATGCTCCACGGATTCCCGGAACTCGCCTACAGTTGGCGCAATGTGATGAAGCCGCTGGCTGATGCGGGCTATCACGTGATCGTTCCCGATCTGCGGGGTTACGGCCGCACCACCGGCTGGAGCAGCGACTACGATACCGACCTCGCGCCCTTCCGCATGCTCAACAAGGTGCGCGACGTGATCGGGCTGATCTATGCCTATGGCTACGAGCATGTGGCCTGCGTCATCGGGCATGATTTCGGCTCGCCCCTGGCGGGCTGGTGCGCATTGACCCGTCCCGATATCTTCCGCGCCGACGTCATGATGAGCGCGCC